>NZ_JBGTHY010000082.1:0-12463 GCF_041745955.1 Pricia sp. | reverse complement strand
ATTATCGGTCCGAAGCAAAACCTCAGCCTGCAAAAATTGTTGCAGGGCAGACAAATAGAGCAAGCGGTTGGCACACCATCCGAATTCAAAGGAAAAACCGTCCGCAAATTTGTGGGCAAACCCGTTCCCAGAAAGGATATCGAAGACATGGTACGGGGCAATCCGATATTCGTCCAGGATCTTCGCTTTCCCAATATGGTACATGCGCGCACGGTAAGGCCGCCCGGTTATTCCTCCAAACTGGTTTCCATCAACGAATCCGATTTTGACACCCAACAGGGATTTTTAAAATTGGTGCGCAAGGGCAATTTTTTAGGAATTCTGGCCGAGGAAGAATATCAGGCCATCCAAATCATGGAACAGGCCAAAAAAAGCGTTAAATGGAAATCCGAGGATTATTTGCCCACAGATACGCCTCTAAAGGAATATTTGAAAACCCTTCCCTTGGAAACCAAAATAGAAGAAGCTAAGGGCGACGCTCAAACGGCCATTGGCCAATCCCCAATACAGCATAGCGCCTCGTATTTTAAGCCATATATCATGCACGCCCCCAACGGGCCATCATGTGCGGTCGCTTTTTTTGAGGATGGAAAATTAAGGGTCTGGTCCCACAGCCAAGGCATTTATCCCCTACGGAATTCGCTGGCCGCCCTGTTCAAAATGTCGGAAGACGATGTTCACATCATTGGCGTTCCCGGTTCTGGATGTTACGGCCATAATGCCGCGGACGATGCCGCTACAGAGGCCGCCCTGATGGCGGTCGATTATCCGGGCAAACATGTCCGTCTCCAATGGATGCGTGATGACGAGAATGGCTGGGAGCCCTATGGCACGGCCATGATCATGGAACTGAAAGCGGGCCTGGATGCCAAGGGCAAAATTAACGGGTGGGAGTACGAGGTCTGGTCTGACGGACATAGCAACCGGCCCGATGGCACTCCCGAAAGCCTCATGCCGGCACGTTTTTTAGATCAAGGGTATGGGGCACCGGGCATCGGCTACAAAGGCGGTGCAGTGCGCAATTCGGTACCTTATTACGCTATCGATGCGGTCAATGTGCGATCGCATATTTTTTTGGGGCCGTTAAGGACCTCTTCCCTCCGGGCATTGGGCGCCTATGCCAATATCTTTGCGCTGGAGTGTTTTATGGACGAACTCGCCCATAAGGCCGATACCGATCCCGTCGAATTCCGTTTAAGGCATTTGAAGGATCCCCGCTCTATAGACTGTTTACAGAAACTCCGGAAGAATACTTCGGTAATAGAACTCGATACGGGGGAAGGCCTGGGCTATGCATTTTGCCATTATAAAAATGAAACTTCGTATTGTGCCGTTGCCGCCCATGTCAAGGTGGACCGAAAAAATGGGGCGGTACGGCTAAAAAAAATGTGGGCCGTGATTGATGCGGGGGAAACTATAAATCCCGATGGATTAAAAAATCAAACGGAAGGCGGCATGATCCAGTCCGCCAGTTGGGCGCTCAAGGAGGCGGTGCGCTATGATGCCAGCCACATTACAAGCTTGGATTGGAACTCCTATCCCATCCTCCGGTTCCCTGAAACGCCGGAAACGGAGGTAGAGGTCATCGATAGGCCGGACCAACCGCCAGTGGGCGCGGGGGAAGTCGCCCAAGGCCCAGCCACCGCCGCGGTGGTAAATGCCATTTTCAATGCGACCGGGGTACGGATACGGGAATTGCCAGTGACTGCAGATGCCCTGATCGTTGCCTAAGAGCTTGCTTAAAAACACGGCTTCCTGAAAACCTTCCGAAAGGGTTTTTAGACCAACTCTAAGGATTCGGAATGAATAGATCAGGAGCCAAAACCGGAAAGTTATTACCCTTACATTTTTTCGTAGGCTTCCGCCAGTTCGTTGATCCGCTCATCCGTCAAATCCTCGCTAGCAACTACCAATCGGTACTTAAAGGTGACCGATTCCCCTTTTTTTAGACTGAAGTTCAGTTCTTCCTTGCCTTCAGACAATGCTTTTTGACCTAGGGTGTTGGCCGCAAAAAGGCCGTAGTCCCTGGCATGCCAATAGGTCGGGTAGCCCACGTTGGCAGGATTATCGATAATCACAAGGGATACCGGTTCCCCGTTTATTTCGCTGGATAATTTCATCCATTTGGCCCGGGTGCCCCAAACTTCCCCGCCCTCGATGCCTTCCGAGCTGCGATAATTGCCCTTGACATTGGTATTGTCCATTTTTTCTACCTTGGTCACAACCCCGTGGGAATCCATCAGTTCGGTAGGTTTGTCCGAAGGAAGTTCAAGTTCACGGGCCACGCGAATGGCAAACATTCCCTCTTTGTTATCGGTGAACTTCACCTCATCCGTCATGGCCGTCAAGGTCGTAGTGCGATCGATAATACGCATAGCGTCCATCGCCTTAAAATCGAATTCTGTTTTCTCTTCAAGCAGTACTTCGTCATCGGTCGATTTCCAAAGCGATTTGGTAATCAAAGTGGCCTTGCCTTTACCGCTTTTGGCCTTTTCGATGGATTGATGGTATATTGTGCCGTATCCGTCTCGGTCTTCAGCAGGAATCGCCTCGGAATTGTTCCAGAAATCGAGTCCGTTTACGTCTCCATAATTCAACCATATCCCAACATGGTGAGGATGATCTGTGCGGTCACCGGCCTTGTTGATCATGGGATAACTACGCGTCAATAGGTTTCCACCGGGGGACATCACCGGCCACAACACCGGTTTTTTGATGTTATCGGGGTAGATATAGGAGGTGAAGAGTTCGCCCCCGACCAATACATCTACCTTTTTTTCCGCTTCGTTCGTCTTTAGATCAATGCTCGGTTTTTTGGACGATTGACCGAACAGTGCAGTGCCGCCGGTGAAGACAGCAGTCAAAATCAATAGTTTATATTTCATCTTTTTGATATTATACGTTTGCCGGAACCTCGAATCCTTCTCGGTAGTCGCGGGTCAAATATGTATCGGCCTCCGGGTCGTTCACGAACTTCTCCGCCTTGGGATCGAATTCGAGCACCCTTCCGGTTCTGTAGGCGATATTTCCGAGGTGGGCAAGACCTGAGGAAAGGTGCGCCGTTTCAACGGGACCGTTCAAGATACTTTTGTCATGCTTGCGCACCGCTTCGATAAAGTTGGCGAAATGCCCGGTGGTGCCGCCCGCGCCGCGATCCATGCCGGATGCCGCTTCCCCGCCGTCGTCTCCCGATTGTCCGGGCGTACGGTCTTGCCCCATATAGGTCTTGTACTTATCGTAGCCGTCAACCACTAGAATGCCCTTCTCTCCGTAGAAGATGTTTCCGACCGTGACGTCTTGTTCGGTATTGGTGCACCAGGGGCGTACCTCGAACTGTATAATCTTGTTCTCTTCGGGATAATTGTACGTTGACGTGAGTACTTCAGGGGTCTCCTTGGCATCGTCCCAAAGGTATTTGCCCCCCATGGAGGTTATTTTCGTGGGAAGGCCTACGTCGAGCCCCCACATACAGAGATCCGTTTCATGGATACCTTGGTTGCCCACATCTCCGTTACCGTAGGGCCAGTGCCAATGCCAGTTGTAGTGGACCAGATTTCTGCTGAACGGCCGCTTTTCCGCGGGGCCCGTCCAAAGGTCGTAGTCGATGCCCTCGGGAACGGGCGAGGTGCCCGCATCACCGATACTTTCCCTCCAACGGAAAACCAGGCCACGTGCCATATAGACCCGCCCGATATACCCGTCGCGCAATAGCCCAATGGCCTCGTTGACGGCGGGTGAACTTCGGAGCTGCACCCCGTGCTGAACGATACGGTCGTATTTTTCCGCGGCCTCGACCATCTTGCGGCCTTCCCAAATATTGTGCGAACCGGGCTTCTCGACATACACGTCTTTCCCCGCCTGACAGGCCCAGATTACCGAAAGGGCGTGCCAATGGTTCGGCGATGCGATGCTGACCACGTCGATATCCTTATCTTCAAAAACACGGCGAAGGTCCTGCTCGAGCTTCACCTTCGTGCCGTATTTTTCATTAAAGGCCGTTTGACCTTCCTTCAACAGGTTCATATCGGGATCGCAAAGGGTGGCGACACGCACATTTTCCAGCTCCATCAGACTGGAGATATGGTTCTTGCCCCGCCCATGGATACCCAGTACGGCAGCATTGATGCGGTCGTTGGCGCCGAAGACGCTGGCCGAGATAATCGTCGGCGCGGCGATAATGCCCGAACCGGCCACCGCTGTTTTCTTGATAAAGGATCTTCTTGAAGCTTTCATATAGATTAAATTTGTGGTACAGTATTGTTTTACGGCATTAAAATAG
The DNA here is from genome assembly GCF_041745955.1 of Pricia sp. NCBI lineage: Bacteria > Pseudomonadati > Bacteroidota > Flavobacteriia > Flavobacteriales > Flavobacteriaceae > Pricia > Pricia sp. The sequence goes on along the minus strand of NZ_JBGTHY010000082.1, from coordinate 8,184 downwards.
GTATAAAATTTCTTTCCTATCCCGCATTGGAGGAAAATTTGTCGGATACCGGGTGTATCTAATCTCCATTCAAGCGAATAAAACCGCCGTCAATGGGAAAATCGGTGCCCGTAATAAACGAGGCTTCATCCGAACAGAGATACAGGGCCAAGTCCGCCACTTCTTGAGGCTTGCCCATGCGGCCTATGGGCTGGGTCTTTGAAAGTTCTTGAAACTTTTCCTCGCGATGGTCGGGAAAATTGTTCTGAAGATATCCATCTACAAACGGGGTATGGATCCGTGCCGGTGAAATGCTGTTACAACGTATGTTATGGGCCAAATAGTCCTTAGCTACCGAATACATCATACTTAGGGCGGCCCCTTTGGACATGGAATAGGCAAAACGATCGTTAATACCGACCGATGCGGCAACGGAAGCCATGTTCAAGATCACCCCGCCCTTTTCCTTCATATAAGGAATCACGGCATGGATGCAATTATAGACCCCTTTGATATTGACCCCGTAAATTCTATCCATGTCGGCCGGCAGGGTATTTTCGGCATTGCCAATATGTGCAATACCCGCGTTATTGATCAAGATATGGATGGCACTTTTGCCGCCGATTTCTTGTAACGTCCGCTTGACCCCATCATGGGACGATACATCACAGGCATGGACGAAGGCGGTACCTCCAGCGGATTCGATTTCTTGCACGGTTTGCTCGGCCGACTCCGCTTTTAATTCCAAAATATGTACTTGGGCACCTTGGGAGGCCAATGTCTTTGATATGGCCTTACCGATACCGCTGCCACCGCCGGTTACTATGGCCGTTTTTTGGTTTAGGTTGAATTTCATTGATGAATGCATTATTGATTACTCTTTATGGATTACCGAATCCGTAGCCACAAAAAACGCTTGGATCTCTTTATCGATGCCGTCGTTGATCAGCAGGTTCGGTTTTTCCTTTTTGAGGGATGCCACTGCATTTTCCGACACTTCGGTCTTATAAAGATACAAACTTTTCAGGTCGGGGAATTTTTTGAAGGTTGATATACTTTTGTCCGTAATTTTGGTATCGTAGATCTTTAATAGTTCCAATTTTTTCAAGGATGCCAATTTTTCGACCTCGGCATCGGTAATCGGGGTCTTGTCCAACTCCAGCTTCTCCAAATTGGCAAAAGTGGCTATAACCTCGATCTCGGGCGTGCCTATCGGGAGCCTACTGACATCAAGGGAAACGATATTGTTGGCTATGCGTTTGAGATCGGTTATGGTCTTGGGACGGTATTCCGGCGGAGGGAAAATAACCACGTTCAAGGCCTCGGTGTTACTGGCGACGCGCGAAACGTTCAAATAATCGGAAGCCAGGTTCTGCAGCGTACTGTCCGCCACCTTGGGGATCTTGGCCCATTTCTCGAAAGGGTCGGGCGCCATCATTTCCTTGATCAAGCTTACCAAGGGTTCTGATTGAGGTAATTGGTTTAGCCGTACCGTATCGGAAGCACCGAGGGCGATCCACCGTTCCAAAATAGCGATCTCGTTTTCTTGCAGGGGATTTTTACCTTCCGGGGGCATATGCTCCTCGTCTTCCATGGGCAAATGCAACCTTTTGATCATCTCGCTTTCCCCGGGCTTTCCGGCTTCCAGGATAGGTCCGTTCTCACCACCCTGGAGTAGTTCTTCAAAACTCGTCATCACCAGTTCGCCCTTCTGCTTGTTCGGATTATGGCAGGATATGCACTTATCGTCCAATATCCGGAAGACGACATCCGTATACACAATCGGGTTTTCGGGAATCTTATCATCTGGTTCTTCGGTCGGGAAGGCTAAAAATTCCTCGCCATGGGTGACCATCCCGCCGTAGTGGCCGGTGAATCCTATCAATCCTATTAAAGCTACCTGCAATGCTTTAGTGTACATTGCTTTTTCCAGACCTACGCCGTCGAGCCCGTACCAAAGTGCAGCGATCAGGGCCGTTGCCCCGCCGAGCAATTGGTGCCAGAACAGGAGATCACCCTTGATCGGGACATCCATCCCCAGAAAAAATCCTAAAATGGCCGTTATCAAGGTGGATAATACGGCGACGACCAGTAATAATCGAGGTACCGGTCTGCCCGTAAGTCCCAAAAAAATGGCTATCAACAACAGTACGATTGGAAAATGCAGTACCAGCGGATGCCATCGCCCCAACCAGGAGATTAAATTCGGAAGTTCGATATAGGATTCGAAAAGCAAGCAGAAAATCAGGAAAACGGACAGGCCCAGAACGGTGTAGTCGGCCCAGCGGTTTTTAACGGTGTTCGTCATCGATATGGTGGTTAGTACAAAATACCGGATACTTGATATTCAGTACAAATCGGTTAAGGTTCGGTTTTTTTTGCAAATGCTGCATTTTGAAGTAAGCTTTCCGACATTCTGCACGTAATACCTTGTACCAAGTACCCTGTATTCTTTCACGCCAAAAGATCCTTAACTACGTTCCCCGCCACATCGGTAAGGCGGAAACGCCGCCCCTGATATTTATAGGTAAGCTGCTCGTGATCAAGGCCAAGGGCATACATTAAAGTAGCATGGAAATCGTTGATATGCACGGGGTTTTCGACCACATTGTATCCGAATTCATCGGTCTGGCCGTAGTTAAGTCCGGGTTTTATGCCGCCACCGGCCATCCAGATACTGAAGGCGCGCGGGTGATGGTCGCGGCCATAGTTCTTGGGATCAAAATTGCCCTGGCAGTAGTTCGTACGGCCAAACTCGCCGCCCCAAACGACCAAGGTATCGTCGAGCATACCGCGCTGTTTGAGGTCCATGACCAATGCGGCGGAGGCCTGATCGACATCCTTGGCCTGCCCCGCCATTTCGTCGGGCAGGTTGCCGTGCTGGTCCCACCCTTGATGGTACAGTTGTATAAAGCGTACCCCGTTCTCGGCCAGTCTTCGCGCTTGTAGGGCATTGGCCGCGTATGTACCGGGCACCTGACAGTCCTCGCCGTAGAGCTTGATGATGGATTCCGGTTCCTTGGAAATGTCCATCACATCGGGAACGGACATCTGCATGCGGTAGGCCATTTCATACTGGGCTATACGAGATTCGATCTCGTCGTCGCCGGTCTCCACATGGTGCATCTTGTTGAGTGCCGAAACCTCGTCGAGCAGATGCCGCTTATCGGACCGGGAAAGGCCGTCGGGATCGTTGAGGTACAGCACCGGGTCCTTGCCCGAACGCAGCAGCACGCCCTGGTGTTTGGAATCCAGAAACCCGCTGGACCATAATTTGGAATATAAGCCCTGGCTATTGCCCTTGCCCCTCGAGGTCAGGACGACGAAAGAGGGCAGGTTCTTGTTCTCGCTGCCCAGCCCATAGCTCATCCAGGAGCCCATGCTCGGGCGACCGGAAATCTGGCTTCCGGTCTGGAAAAAGGTAATGGCGGGATCGTGGTTGATGGCCTCGGTGTGCATACTGCGTACGACCGTAATGTCATCGGCGATTTTGGCGATATGCGGAAAGTAGTCGCTAATATACGTGCCGCTCTGACCGTACTGTTTAAAATCGACGGCCGGTGGCATCAGGGGGAATTTATCCTGGTTGGCGGTCATACCGGTCAGCCGTTGTCCGTTGCGGATCGATTCCGGCAGGTCCTCGCCCATGCGTTTGCGGAGGGTCGGCTTGTAATCGAAGGTCTCGAACTGAGAGGGTGCGCCCGCTTGGAACAAATAGATGATTCGCTTGGCCTTGGGCGCAAAATGGGGAATGCCCAAAGGTTGGGCGGCCGTTTCCACGGCACCCGTTCCTCTAAACAGATCGGGGATCAACAACGAGCCAAGGGCCAAAGAACCGATTCCCACGCTCAATTGCGAGAAGAAATGGCGGCGGTTGACCTTTAGGGGGTTTTCGTCGGATGTTTTCTTATTTTCTTCTTCCATGAGGATAAAATTTTAAGTTGTTGTTTTGAACCTTGGCGTCTTTTCCCCGCTCATTCCTTGGTTATTGTCTCGTCGAGATTATAGATGACTTGCGCGGTCAACATGAGCGCTGCGGTCTTGGCGGGGTCGGTGTCGCGTTGTCGGTACTCCCCCACCGCGACCAGTTTTTCGGCATCGGCGCTGTCTTTCTTATAAAGTTCCACGGCATCGTGGTAGTACGCGTTCAGGGTCAACAGTTCCTTTTCCTTGGGCGTACGGATCAGAATGCGCCGGAATACATCCTTTACCAGATCGGGATTATCAGGTTCTTTTTCCAACATACTCTGTGCCATGACCCGGGCCGCCTCCAATATTTGAACGTCGTTCTGTAGCACCAAGGCCTGCAGCGGCGTATTCGTCTTCTGGCGGCGTACCTCTGAAAAATCACGGGTTGGCGCGTCGAAAATGGTCATATTCGGAGGCGGCAGCGTACGTTTCCAAAAGGTATACAGGGAGCGACGGTAGAGATTTTCGCCACTATCGGCTACATATTGGGTCAAAATGCCCCGGTCCGCTCCGGCATTGGTCTCCTCCCAAAGTCCGGCCGGCTGGTAGGGCTTGACACTGGGTCCGCCGATCTCGGTGTTGAGCAGGCCGCTTGTGGTCAGTATATAGTCGCGTATCATTTCACCGCTCATGCGAAAACGCGGTGCCCGTGCCAATAGTTTGTTTTCCGGGTCGGCCTTTTCGAGCTCGGGCCGCATTTCCGATCTTTGCTGGTAGGTCGCTGACAGCATAATCTTTTTGAGCAGGTACTTGATGTCCCAGCCGTGCTCCATAAAGTCCACCGCCAACCAATCGAGCAGTTCCGGATGGGTCGGTAGGCTGCCCTGCACCCCAAAATCCTCGGAAGTCTCCACGATGCCCTTGCCGAACAGCATGGCCCAGAGCCGGTTCACGTAGACCCTTGCGGTCAGGGGATTTTCGGTATCGGTCAGCCATTGCGCGAGGCCCAATCGGTTTTTTGGCAAAGTTTCGGAAAAGGCAAAAATAGCGGGCGGGGTACCGGGATGCACGGAATCCGTCGGCTGATCATATTCTCCCCGGTTCAGGATACGGGTAGTTCTCGGCGCAGAATCGTTCATTACCATTACCTTGATGTCCTTTCCCTTCTCAAGGTTCACGAAAGAAAGTACACCTTCGGTCTCTTCATCCGAAATGGTCATAAAGGGAGGATCGGCAAAGAACTTTTGGTTCTTGGCCTGCACCGCGTCCATCTGCAGGCCTTTCTCGTCAACTTGGTCAAAGAAAGAGAACATCTCGAAATAGTTCTTTTGCGTGATGGCGTCGTATTTATGGTCGTGGCAACGGGCACATTCCAAGGTAATCCCCAAAATACCTTTTCCCAAGGTGTTGGTCCGATCTAGAACATAGTTGGTACGGTATTCTTCCTGTATCACGCCCCCCTCTTGGGTAATCGGATGGTTTCTGTTGAAACCGGTAGCCAAAATCTGTTCTTTGTTCGCATCGGGCAAAAGATCGCCGGCCAGTTGCCAGGTCAGAAACTTATCGTAGGGCAGGTTTTCGTTAAAGGCATGGATCACCCAATCGCGCCAAGGCCACATGGTACGGTAACTGTCGTCCTGATAACCGTGGGAATCCGCATAGCGTGCCACATCGAGCCACGATTGGGTCATGCGCTCCCCGTAAGCGGGGGAGGCCAAGAAGCTGTCGATGATCTTGGAGATGTCCGCTTCCGAATCGTCGTCCAAAAGTGCCTTCACCTTTTCCGGGGTGGGCGGAAGACCGGTAAGGTCGAGACTTATTCTACGTATGAGGGTCTCGTCGGAGGATCTTTCCGAAGGATGTACCTCGTTCTCCTCCAATTTTGACAGTATAAAACCATCTATTTCGTTTTCGCCCCATTCCGTATAGATTGGGTCGGAAGTCACAATATTGGGGATTTCGGCCTTTTCGGGCGTAAGGAAGGCCCAGTGTTTTTCGAATTGCGCACCCTGCTCGATCCATTTCTTGATCAGCCTTTTTTCGTAGGCATTGAGCGCCAGTTTGGAATCCGGCGGTGGCATCAGCTCGTCGCCGTCCTCCGACATGATATGTTGGTAAATCATGCTTTCCCGAAGGTTCTTGGGCACGATGGGAAATTTACCGGGACTTTCGGGAAGTTCCCCGAAGGCAGTGGTCTCCAGATCGAGTCGCAGGCCCGCCTTGCGTTTGTTCGCGTCGGGCCCGTGGCAAGTATAACAGTTATCGGAAAGTACGGGCTTGATATGGAAATTGTAGTTGACCGTTTCGGGCAGTTTCAATTGCGCATATCCGTCATCCTTGAAATCGAATACTCCCTTTTTATAGGCAAAAAGCAGTCCGATCAGCAAGGCCAGTACGGCGATTATGGTGATTTTATATCTCATTTATGGAAGACTTGCAAGTTTAGCATTTGACTATATGGAATTGCACATAAGAATCTGTTTTTATTATATAATCGCCGCATGGATAAAAATAACAAAATAATTATGTATGTACATATAAACAAATACTTTTAACATAAATTGCTTAACTTTCCTTCTAGATATAAACAACCCCATTTGAGAATCCTTACAATTCGGGATAGTCCTTATTACATGCCCACTCCGAACTGCGTCGAACGTTAAAAAGTGAAAGGCGAAAGTATAGAAATAGGCGGTATGGTTGAACTTAATATCCAATGAATTTAAACCTTTGACAAATGCCTGATGCTAAGAAAAAAAAGTACTTAAACATTTCATTTTTGCTACTGTTGTTTTTTGTTTTGTCCTGTATCGACCAGAAAAAGGAGGTTCCTCCAAACCGAGAGGAGGAAAATCGAGTTCGAAAGGTCACTAGGGCCAGGGATTTCGAAAGTTTGGTCGTGGTCGATAGTCTTGGCGTTACGGGTGCCGATGGTGTCATATCATTTCCATTGGATAGTACTACCTCCGTGTTTATGATGGGCGATTCATTTTTAACGCCTGTCCGAAACAACAAGAGAGATGTCAATAGCCACATGATCAACAATAGTTTTATTTTGATCAATGAGGAAGAGGTTCATACCGCATTATACGAAGGGACTATGGACAATCCCGATGCCTTGCTGAAGCCTACTTACGGAAACCCAGATGAATATTATTGGCCGGGTCACGGTTTTGAACATAACGGGACCTTGCATGTTTTCATGTCACGGTTTTTACATGGTGATGGCGCCTGGGGATTTGAATTTTCCGGTACGGATTACATTACTATGGATGCCAAAAGTTTTAAGGTCATTTCGCAAGAGGATTTTCCTTTTTCAAATCGCAATATTGTGCACTACGGACTTTCGGTCATCAACCAAAAGGATTTTACCTATATCTATGGATCATGGAGTACTAAGGATTCCACAGCGCTACATGTAGCGAGGGGAAAACTTAATGAGAACACTAATAAGCTGAATTCGTTTGAATTTTTCGACGGGAAGGGTTGGAACTCCGACCCTATTAAAAGTGCTCCTTTAAAGGGTATTGGGCAACAAGTGCCCGAACAGTTTTCCGTATTTCAGCATGGGAATGTTTTTGTTCTGATTCTCCAAGCTAGGGAATTGGGCAATGGAAATATTTATTCCTATATATCCGATGCTCCGACGGGTCCTTGGCGCAATGAGCAACTACTTTACCATACTACTGAACAAGAAAACAGCAAAGATGAGGTGTTCACCTACAATGCCATGGCACACCCGCAGTATATGGAGGATGAACAGCTATTGATTTCTTATTGCGTAAACAGTTTTAAAGTGGCGAATATTCATGAAGTGAATACGGATTACTATCGCCCAAAATTTATTTGGGCACCTATGGAAATGATTTTGGAGTAACCCCAATAAACTTTTATAATTCCTTTAGCAAACCAAATTAAAACCGAATATCACCAAGGTTTGGTTTCTAACTTTTTGAAATTAATTGCAAAGAGTCATTGTTCTTCGCAATCAAGAAGCCTTCCTTCCCTTCCGCTAAACGTATTTTATTTATGGATTTTACCTCTCCCGAAATATGAAGACCAGTTTCATTTGGCAACAGCGTTTTAAAGCCTCCTTTTCCATCACCTAACAACACTATGCCGAATCCAGCATCGTTTCTTGGTGTTTCAACCTCTGATCCATATAGGTTTCCAGCGGCGAGTACATCCGTATGACCATCATTATTGAAATCACCCGTCGTAAAGTCATTTAATGAAGATAATTGGGCAAGCAAGTCCAATCTTCTTAATTTAAAAGTGCCATTTCCTAAATTCTCA
>NZ_JBGTHY010000081.1:0-31570 GCF_041745955.1 Pricia sp. | reverse complement strand
GAAATTTTTCCCTCTTCGATTTCGATGCCCGTTATACTTCGGGGATGTACGCAACTTCCATCATTAAAAAAGGGAATATCACCCGGTTCGGGAAAACGGGGACGGTGCGTATGGCCGGTGACCATTATCAACTCGTCATTTTGCACGATCCAGTTCTTGATCCGCCGCTCTATTTTGATCAGTTCCTTATAGTTCTTGGCGGGGTTCGTGGGGTCGGCTATGCCCCATACTTGAAGGGGTTTCCAAAGTACCCGCACCAAGAACCGGCCCCAACGCCAAAACGTATAGTTCCACCAGTCGGCTTGATGGCCATGTACGAGAAGTATTTCCTGATGCGTTTTTTCGTGCTTCAAAACGATGGCCTCGTTGTAGGTTATGCCCTCCAAAAGCTTTTTCGATTCGCCGTCGATAGGCTCAAAATAGCTACTGAGATGGTTTTTTACGTAGTCGTCATCTTTGTAGACCATATCGTGGTTGCCCCAGATCATTTGTAATCGATTTTCAAGGTGGAATTTGCGAAGCAGCCCGTAGACATTCTTATGCGCCTCGAAAATCGATTCAAAATGGATGTTTTCCCAAAGTTCGTCGCCATCGCCTATCTCGCAGTATTGAAATCCGTTTTTGTAATAAAAGCTGAGAGCATGGTGATAGATATTGCGATTGTTCGCAAAATCATCTGCAAAACTGTTGTCACCCCTGTGACAGTCACTGAAAAGGATAAACTTCGAGCTATCGTCAAAAGCTATCCTTTTGGCATTTTTAAAGGCACGTGACAAGCGGAAGTTCGATGACATTTCTTAAGTTATTACAAGTTTACTAAGGTAATGAATGAAAAATGTATAGGTAGTTTGGATTGGTAGGTTTATTTGCATGATGCACCGAGCATCCAGCATCAACTCCTATCATATTCTTTTGTAACTTTATGTCCAATTTTACGACTTAGTACCACTATGATACCCAAAAGCGAAAAAGAATCCCCTTTACTTCAGGTCATCAGTTTCGACAAATTGTTGCGGCGTTACGATGCCATGGCGCAAAGCGACGATGATTTTTTGAAGACCAAGGCCGATTGGATCTTGAAGGCACAGGCCCCGTATCCTGAACTTCGGGAGGGATTTGGGGATGTTTCTCTGTTGAACAAGCATAAAGAAATCATCGAAATCGTGCTGCACGACGTGTTTTCAAATGTCCTCACCGACAACGAGATAAAAGCGGCGTCGCTTCCTTTCGACGATATTATTTTCAATGCTTCGGCACGGTTCAAGAAGATACTGGCGAATGCACGGGGAGACGGCTTCGTTCCCGAAATGCGCAATATGCCAGAAGGCCAAATGTATATTGTTGCCTGCACGGTCATCTTGAATTCCCATTATGGATTTCATTTTGATTTCAAACGGCCCTTGTTCTATGACATTCCCGATGCCAATGGGGTAATGAGGCATTACCGGATTCTGTATAACGCCGATTTTATGGAGATACTTCCAACTGAAAAATCGAAGCAACTGACCCAGGCCGATGTCGACGAACTATTGGATAATTTCAACGATGTCGCACTGTGGAAGGATAAAATCCCGCCCCATAGTTTTATAGCCAAGGGTTTCGTAATCTCCAATATGTTCGATGTTACCGTTGAACACTCCATATCCGAAATAAAATCGAGCCTTATCTCCAATAATCGCAGGGAGGGTAACAATTTTATGGAAAATCTTTTGGAGACGTTCAAATCGTTTTTCAACCTTCCTTCGATAAGGGCCGGCTTTGTGGAGTACGATCCGAAGAAAAACAGGTTCGAACGGATATGCGGTGCCGGAATGCAGAGTTTTATCCTACAGGATAAAGATGTGGAGCCCTGTACGGAAGCACTTTGCCAGAAATCCTACGAAAAATTATTGAACGATAACGATTATTTCGCTATTTCGGATGTCGACAGGAACTATAAAATGTCCAACGGAATACAACCCTACAAAAACCTAAAGGATCAAGGAATAAAAAGCGCCATTTTTGCCCCGATTGCCGATGATGGTAGATTATTGGGAGTGTTAGAGCTGGTATCCTCCGAGGTAAACGCCCTGAATAGCGTAAATGCAAATAAACTGGAAGGCGTTATGCCTTTTATCGTATCGGCTGTTATACGATCGAAGGCCGAGGAAGAAAACCGAATCGATGCCATTATCCAAAATGAATGTACCTCGGTGCACGAATCAGTATACTGGCGTTTTGAGGAAGAGGCCCAGCGCTTTATCAAAGACGAGCTCGAAGGTGGCCAGCCAACATTCACTGAAATTGTTTTTAATGACGTATATCCGTTATATGGGCAAATCGATATCAAAGATTCCTCCCAGGCTAGAAACCTTGCCGTGCAGCGTGACCTGATGATCCAACTTTCCGAGGTGAACAAAATACTGACCGCGGCATGGGAGAAAGGTCGGTTACCGGTTTACGAAGAGCTGATTTTTAGGGTCAACGACCACATCGAAGGTATTAAGGAGAGTATTGATACCAGCAGCGAGCAAGCTATTTTTAACTTTCTGCTTGACGAGATCCATCCGGTTTTTAACCATTTCAAGAAGTCGGACAGCGGGCTGAAAGATTTAGTGGTTTCCTACGAGGCCTCGATCGATATGGGTACCGATTCGTATTACGACCATCGAAGAAATTATGACGAAAGCGTAATGTTGGTCAACAAAAAGTTGGCCGCCCTGATCGATAAAAGGCAGGTAACCGCCCAAGCGATGTTCCCCCATTATTTCGAAAGGTACAAGACCGACGGGGTCGAGCATAACATGTACATCGGTGATTCTATTGTCGATAATGACAGCTTTGACCCGGTTTATTTGAACAATCTTCGGTTGTGGCAATTGCAGGTCATGTGCGAGATGGAGAACACCCATTACAAGCTCAAACCCAAGCTTCAGGTGCCTCTCGATGTAGCATCGCTTATATTGGTATACAACACCTCGCTCTCCATCCGTTTTCGAATGGACGAAAAGCGGTTCGATGTAGACGGCACCTACAATGCGCGCTACGAAGTTATTAAGAAACGTATCGATAAATCATTTGTCAAAGGTTCTAGCGAACGGCTTACCCAGCCCGGCAAAATGGTCATTGTCTATTCCCAAAAAAAGGATGAGCTGGAATATCTACGGTATATAAAATTTCTAAAATCGAAAGGCTATTTTACGGGCAAGGTCGAAATCGTAGAGTTGCAAGGGGTGCAGGGCGTTGCTGGACTCAAGGCCATCCGCGCCGATATTCTTTACAAGTCCGATGGCGATGCATCCTCGGAAAAAACCTACACTTACGACGACCTTATGGCGGAATTGGAAGGATAGAAAAATAAATTTATGGGTTTAGCGGTTTGAACAGCTTCGAAGTTGCAATTGTACCCTGAATTTACTTCAGCTTGAACTTGTCAGTTCGGTAAATCGATAATCCGCTCGGGCCCGTAAAACTTCAGCGCCACAAAAAAGGCGATGACCGATAGTACCATTCCGATCATGAATATAGTGTAGGTCCATCGTAAAAGCGCATATTTTCGGTTCAATACCACTCCCAAAAAATAAAGATCTTTAGACATGGTGTCATAGATATAGCCCTGATCTTTTACCAATTCCTGCATGGCCCATTCGTAATCTTCCAGTTTCATTTTATGGAAATTACCGAAAAAGATGAGGTTCACTTTTTTTGCTTTGACATCTTCTTTCGTGAATTCTCCACTGGTCACATTGGGCCGTGTAGCGGTCACCGACATAATCATCGAGGCAATACTGAACAGCACAAAAATAGCGGCCGGATATATAAGATAGTCATTTGAAGGGTTGTCCAGTTTTGGTATGAGGTTTGCCAGTACCAAAGAGATGATAATCGCGTTGACCGAAAGCAGTATGTTCGCTTTTGTATCCGCTATGTCGCTTAATTTCAAATGGTTGCGCATACTGGTACGGTACATGGTCTGTATGGCCCGTTCGGGACTCCGATCTTTGTACTTGTTCTTGTACTGCGCCTTCATCTCTTCCCGCTTGGCCCGCTTTTCGATTTTTTGCTTGCTCTGGACCAAGTTCTGTAAATTTTCGTCTTTTCCGGCTTGCCAGTTGTCCCGGGCATATTGGGTATAAAAACGATGCTCAACACGAAACATCTCGACGTTCATATCGCGCCATTCGTTTTGTGTGTATTCGGCGATGCCCAGTTTTGAGAGTTCTTCGCGCAACAGTTCCGAGGTTTCTACATAACTATCCGACCCGAAGTGCGAGGCATCGGCATCGCGAATGATCTCTTCCTGTAGATTTTGGGGCTCATATTCCCTTTGGGTGGCCATGATGAGGCCTTGAATATTTTCGATCGTTTTTTGTTCGCAGCCCTGTTTTCCCAAAAAATCGCCCGCGATTATACAGCTTGCCGCTTCGTGGTTTTCATGGCCCTGGGTATACCCGGTATCGTGTAACCATGCGGCAAGCGTCAATTCGTTCTTTTCTATATCTTTTAGGACGTAGTGCCCAAACAATTCTTTAGTACTTTTGACGACTCTTTGGGTATGTCGGAGATTATGGTACAAATACTCCGGATCTAGCTCTTTGGATAACAGATCTGTGACAAAATCTTCGGTCTTTTTAATGAGGGCAGACATACATTAGGTTTAATCGATGTGCTCAAAACGAGTTCACATTTTTAGGTATCCCAAAGTACAAAATTTTAGATGTCGGAGCGTATGATGAAACAAAAACTATTTGCATTTATTTGGATTTTATTGGTTTTTACGGGATGTGCCACGTATAAAGCCAAATATGCCGAAGGAGCCATCAAGGTCGATACACCGAATGACAAAGCCGTTTCCCATACCATTTATTTAGTAGGGGATGCGGGACAATCTCCCATGGGCGGTATGAAGGATGCCCTCAAGCTCTTTAAAAGGAAGCTTGACCGTGCGAACGCGAACAGTACCGCAATTTTTTTGGGGGATAATATTTATCCGGCGGGCATGCCAGACCCTGTCGATTCTACGGAAGCTTTTCTCAGGGCGAAAAACGATATCGACGCCCAGATCAAAACACTGGAGAATTTTAAGGGGAAACCGTTCTTTATTCCTGGAAACCACGATTGGTATACCGAAGGCTTAATCGGACTCAAACGTCAGCAAGAGTATATACAAGAAGCGCTCGACAGTGAAGAAGTTTTTTTTCCTGAGGATGGATGTCCCATTAAGACCATCGAGGTCAACGAAGACATCGCCATCATTGCCCTGGATACGGAATGGTACCTGACCAATTGGAACAAGCGCCCTGACATCAATGACAACTGTGATATCAAGAGCCGGGATCGATTTTGGTTGGAGCTCGAGGATGCCATTAAGGATAACCGCCAGCGGACCACCCTTATCGCCATGCACCACCCCATGTTCAGTTATGGCCAGCATGGCGGGCAATTTACGTTTAGGCAGAATTTCTATCCCAAGGGAAATTTCGGCCCCGTTCCTGTGCTAGGCACCTTAATAGACATTTTGCGTAAAACGACCGGTGCCTCCAGCGAAGATCAACAGAACAGACGATATATAGAACTGAAAAAACGGCTCATTACCCTGGCCCAATATTCAGAGAACATCATTTTGGCATCCGGCCACGAACACACCTTACAATACATCGTCGAAGATAATACACCGCAGATCGTTAGCGGTGCCGGTTCTAAAATGGACGGTACCCGATTGCTGAACGGTAGCCAGTTTTCTACCGGAAGAAGGGGCTATGCCGTTTTGGAAATCTATACGGATGGATCTTCCCAGGTCGATTTTTTCGCGGTAAATGAGGAAGATGACGAAGCCGAAGATTTCATGTTCACTACGGAAGTCCTGCCTCCTGAACGCGGTATTTCCGAAGAAAATTATCCAGATAACTTTCCCTCGACCGCCAAATCGGAAATCTATTCCAAGGAAGAAATCAAGAGAAGCGGTTTCTTCAAATTTCTATGGGGCGATCGATACCGAAAATACTATGCGACCGAAGTGACCGCCCCGACCGTCAGGCTCGATACCTTGCTTGGCGGGCTTAAACCCCTGCATAAAGGGGGCGGCCATCAATCGAAATCATTACGGTTGGGCCATGCGAACGGTAGCGAATATGTCATGCGTGCCCTAAAAAAGGATGCCGAGATTTATCTACAGGCCATGGCCTTTCAAGATAAGTATGTAATCGGCGATTTCGATGAAACCTTTACCGAAAGCCTGTTGCTCGATTTTTATACGGGTTCCCATCCTTATGCTCCCTTGGCGGTCGGTGGACTTTCAGATGCCGTGGGTCTCTACCACACGAATCCCAAACTGTATTACATCCCTAAACAGCCCGCTCTGGAAGATTTTAACGCGAGCTTCGGTGATGAGCTGTATCTATTGGAAGAACATGCCGGCGATGGCCATGACGGCCTAAAGAGTTTTGGATACTCCGATGAGCTGAAAAGTACGGACAGCATGCTGGAAGACCTTCGGGATGACGAAAAATACGCTGTCGATACCCAATTATACCTGCGGGCACGCCTTTTCGATATGGTCATCGGTGATTGGGACCGCCATGTAGACCAATGGCGCTGGGCGGAATTTAAAAACGAGGACACCGGTAAGATTCTGTACAAGCCGGTACCAAGGGATCGAGACATGGTGTTTTCAAAATACGGCGACGGCTTTTTGATGAAATTGGCTACACGGGTCGTTCCCGCATTGCGACTGATGGAGGGTTTTAACGATGAAATCCGCAACGTAAAAGGCTTCAATTCCTCTCCCAAGACCTATGTGCTCGATATGGCGTTGTTGACCGAAACCACGCTCGAAGATTGGCAGGAGCAGGCAGGGTTCATCCGCGAAAAACTGACCGGTGACGCTATTGACAAGGCCTTGTCCGCAATGCCCGAAGAGGTGCAGGATGAAACCATCCCGGAGATTAAACGGAAATTGCTGGCGCGATCGGCCGATTTGGAAAATACCGCCGAAACCTATTATAAGGTGTTGAACAAGTACGCCGTGGTTGTTGGTACCGATAAAGATGATTGGTTCGAGATCAACATCCTAAATACAAAGGAGACCGAGGTAAAGGTATTCCGCAATATTAAAGGGGAAAAGAAGAAACTATACTTCCAAAAGAAATTTGACAAGTCGGTTACCAAAGAAATTTGGGTGTACGGCCTTGATGATGATGACCGATTTGAGGTGCACGGCGAACACCGAAATCCTATAAAAACGAGGTTGATAGGCGGGCAGAACAACGATATTTACGATTTTGGGGAAGGTGGCAACCTTGACGTTTACGATTATCGCTCAAAGGAAAATACCTTCAAGAAGACCGGTGGCGCCAAGATACGGTTGACCGACGATTACGATACCAATACCTATTTGCCATTGCAACTGCGTAATTCGAGGAATATGCTCTTGCCGACCATCGGTTATAACCCTGATGACGGCGTAAAAATAGGCTTTAGCGATACCTATACCTACAAGGGTTTTAGGAAGAATCCGTTCACACAACAGCACAAACTCGATGCGGCTTTCTACTTTGCTACCAGTGGTTTTGAATTGGCCTATAGCGGCGAGTATGCCCATGTTTTCGAAAACTGGAACCTCGAGACGGCCGCAGGGTATACCAGTCCGAATTTCAGTATCAACTTTTTTGATTTTGGCAACGAATCCGAAAATTTCGATGATGATCTAAGTTTCGATTATAACCGGGTACGATTGCGGACCCTGAGATTGGCCCCGTCCCTAATTCACCGATGGCCAATGGGCGCCCAATTTAAATCCGGAATTACCTATGAATCGATAGAAGTCGAGGAAACCCAAGACCGGTTTATCAATACTTTCTATGTCGGCAATGGCGAAGAGAGCAGCAACAGTTTCATTGGGGTGAACGCCGAATACAGCTACGCCAATTTCGATAATGAGGCCTTCCCGACCATGGGCATGGCCACTTCGCTTGAGCTCGGTTATAAAACGAATCCGGGCAATGGCAACAGTTTCGGCTACGTTGTTCCCTCGTTTTCCTTGGATTATAAGCTGATGTCCAACGGCCGATTGGTCTTGGCCTCGAAGTGGAAGGCCCATTTCAACATCGGTGACGGTTATGAATTTTATCAGGCTGCCAATATCGGGGGTATCGATGGGCTACGGGGTTTCCGGAACCAACGGTTTACCGGAAAAAAGGCCTATTACCAAAGTACCGATATCCGTTTCAGTCTGCGGGAAATGCGTACCGAACTGCTACCTGTCACCATGGGTCTTTATGGCGGTTTTGATTATGGAAGGGTCTGGCTGCCCACTGAAAGCTCGAACGTCTGGCATACTTCGTACGGCGGGGGATTTTTCCTCAACGCTGCCGATATCCTTTCGGCACGTGTCGCGCTTTTTAATAGTGAAGACGGGTTGCGATTTTCTTTTGGATTGGGGTTTGGGTTTTGATTTGATCAATCACTAATGGGCATAAAAATCTCCGCCTGCCATTTCAGCGCATCCCCGCCCATATTGGGATTGGCATGAAAGATTTCCAAAGGTTTTTTATCTATGGGAATGTTGTTTTTCCCCGCATAATCGAGCAAGGCGTACCATGCCGTGTCGGAAGTGATATAGTTACCATTGTAGACGGCTCGGATGGCCGGTTTTTTTGCAATCTGTTTGTAGAAAATACTTGGTCTTTGTGGAAGGCTGTCCGACTTGATTACCGGGAAGCAAAAATTATATGTGAGACTGTCGTTTTGCATGTTCCAATCTTCCACTTCGATCATAGGCCTGCCATCGAGATCGATATTCTTTTCCGACATCATGCCGGTCAATAGCGAATAATACTCCATCATGCCGCGCGCTTTGTCGCCCTGCGTTCCTTTTAGCGCAACACATGCACAATATTTGGCAGGTATCGTATCTTTGCCGGTAACGCTGGCCTTGAAACTATCGAGATGTTCTTTTAGTACCTTTGCAAATTCTTCTACGGTTTTTTTCGTTCGATTCTCAAAATCGGTCGTCGAAAAGGGTATGGCCATGCGGTTGGCCAGACTGTGGGCGTCATCGGTTACATAGACCTTTACCTTTGAAACGGAATCGTTCACGGCTTGAAGTTTCCAGTGATAGATATAGGTAGAATCGTTGAACTTGATACGATATTTGAGGTCCGAAATGCCGTCTTGACCCAAAAATTCTGCGTCACCAAGCTTAGCGCCCCAAGACTTTAGCGTTTGGTTGATGGTACCCGGTAGGGCTTTTATCTCGAACCTGACGACATAATCGTGGGGTTTTAAAAAGAAATACCATATCAAGCTGCACAAGAGAACGGCCCCGAGCAATAGGCCAAGCTTCTTCCCCATATATTTTAATGGTTTATCCCACAGTATGTCATACCCTTTCCTTCACCTTTGTAATGGCCCGAAACTTCTGGGGGAGTTTAAATTTTTTGAAAATCAGTTCGTTGCGACCTCGCCCTTACCGGTCTTCATCTTCAGTTTGCCTACCACAAAGCTGCCCAAGTCCCTGCCTTGTTTCACCCCTACCTCAATGGCGGCGCGATAATGGATGCCACCGTACATGCGGCTAATGGCTGCTTCATCGGCGGCCTGCCGGAATGAATCGAAACTGCGGATGGGCAAGCCGTACGGGACTTCGGTATCATCGGCAAAAGCAAAATTATCCCCAAAAATATCGGTCAACGCAACCGATGCCGCACCAGAAACCACGGAATGCCCACTGGTATATTCCGGAAACGGGGGCGTTTGCAAGACCGGCTGCCAACTATCGTCGATATGTTGGTTGATCAAGGTCTCGGGGCGGATGAGGTTGCTCCGATATTTTTCGTCCCAGCAACTGATAAACGCATCGGCCATCGCAATAGAGGCCTTAGTGTAGGCATAGACCGTTTTGTCGAAATCGCTATCCGTTTTTTTGGCGGCGATTTTGGTAATACCGATCCAATGGGCCCCGGGCGTAATTTTTTTCGTAGCGAACATCAAATGCCCCCGGGTCACGGAGACATACGGGTTACAGTCCCAAAACTTGGCCATTTGAATTTCCTCTGACGCGTCACCTTCTTCGGCAATCTTATTGCCGATATCGTAGACCTCTTTGAGTTCCTTGTAAAAATCGGAGTTCTCGTCCAAGGAGAATTCAGGTGGGGGAGCGGGTTTGAACTGCTGTGCCGAATCAATGGCGAAAGGCCTGATCTTGCTCCAATGCGGCTCTATGCCATCGGCGTAGGCAGGGGGGGTCGGCTGCCAACGGGTCGGATTGTCGGCATCGACCGTAAACTTGGGCATGGTTCGGGTCTGTGGATAATTGTCCGCATTCATCCATACACCGATGTGGTCGGCGACTTTTAGGCCATACTCTTTTGAGGCATTGAAAATGGCCGGGTTTTTCCCTTCATAGATAGTGTACAGACTATCGCGATAGGCTTCCATTCTATCCTCCGAAAAAATCAGGCGCTTGCTCAGTTCCATGTGTGCGACAAGGGCCGAAAGCTCGTAATTTATGGTTTTTGTACTGTCGGGTTTCGGAATAGGAGCGAGGTCATGTAGCTGTCCGGCCAAGGATTGATACCCGTCGTCTTTCATCGCAACGATCTCATAGGCGGCGACATTCGGATACGCAAAAATACGGCTGGCCACCGGTGGTGAGAAAATATCGTGGATCATGATCTCGGTTACCCTATCAATAGAGCCATGGAGGTCGGCAGGAGTCACCGTTATGGGCTCATCATTTTGCTCTGGGGTGCAGGATGCAACAATAGAAACCAGTATCAGAATAAACCCTATCTTTTTCATCGTTCTGTATTTATTTTCGGTTCTGCCATACCGGCAGGCGTGTTTGGAATTTGCCGCTTGGCAATCAATTTATAAACCTGTGCGACGTCATTATTAACGGTCACCAACAAATAGGCTTGGTCGTTATGGTCGATAATATTCAGGTGCCGTACCGATTTTTGGTTGAGGTTTAGTCCGATTTGGGACCCCAAAATTACATTATTTTCATCTTTAATCAAGGCACCGGGAAAGGAATCGAAGCGGCCCTGATAGGGTTTGACCCCGTAATAGTTGCCCGCAGCAAGTACATCTTCTTTTCCGTCACCATCAAAATCATGCAAAATGAATGCCATTATTGGTGAAAGTTGCAGTTCGTTTTGAAAGGGAACGAAGGTAAAGCTGCCATTGTCGTTTCTTAGAAAGCCCGAACGCAGCTCGTGAACTTCCAGAACTTCCGCATTTTCAAGGATTTTTTTATCGAAAATTTCTTCCATCGATTTTCCGGCGAATGAGGCATAGGTGTTGAATTTCTTTTTAAGGGAGACCACTTGGGATGCCAATCCGTCTAGATTTTCCAATGGGTAGTATTTTCCTTCTTTTTGGATGGCCGTAATCGTTTCGGTCTGTCCGTTTCCGTCGAAATCGCCATAGTACATGGTAAGCGGTGATTTTTCGGAAGCCACAAATTTGGAGTTCGATCCCCAGTTGCCCAACAAGTAATCGGTATCGCCGTCGCCATCGATGTCGAAGGGTGCGATACTTTGCCAGAGCCCGTTTAACGAGGCATCGATTACTTCGGAAAGGGACAAGGTTCCATTTTCGTTTTTAAGGAAAGTGGGTGCCATCCATTCGCCGACAACGATAAGATCCTCTGATCCGTCACCATCAAAGTCGTTCCAAATAGCATCGGTAACCATCCCTAAATTTTGCAAGGCTTCATTTTCAAGGATGGTAAAGCTGCCCATTTTATTTTTTAGCAGGAAGGAATTCGGAAGTTTTCCAAAATCACTGGTAACCGCATGGTTGCCTACAAAAACATCTGGATTTCCATCGCCATCAAAATCGTTCGGTGCCAAAACGGATGCATTTTCGAAAGTTTCGGGAAGCTGCCCATTTACAAACATACCATCCCCTTGAACATAAAAGGAATCCAATAAGGGAGGCATTTTGTTGTAAAAATCACCGCCTCCGGAGCCTACTATCAAATCGTTTTTTCCATCCCCCGTAAAATCGGCAATAGTTGCGGTGACATCCTCTTTAATGGAATCCTTTGTAATTAGCGGAAAGCTGTGTTCCGAGAACATCGAGTCGGTTTGAATATAGATCCTGGAAGGAAAATATTTCGAACCCCCAAAGAAAATATCGGACCTGCCGTCACCGTTCAAGTCCCCTGTAGCGGTGGCCGGTCCTCGGTCGGAAAGTTGATAGGGTATCAATTTCTGCCGGTTGAAGTCGGTATAGTTGTCCTCTTCATGCCTAAAATCGATACCTAGATTATCTTCGACCTTTTCAAAAAGAGGGACGGATTCCGGTATCAACGAGCTGTACTCGAATGATTTGGTGTTTTTTGGTTCTATTGTCAACGTCTGGTTCGTGGGCACATTTCGTAGAACCTGATATTTTCCGTCAGGCCAGATTATTTTTAGGGAGTCAACTTTCTCGGCTTTCCCATAACCAAAATGGACAATAGGCTCTGATGAGGCCTGAAAGCCGCGTACTGTATGAAGTTCTTGATACTGTAATTTGCCATCCGAATAAGAAAAAACCTTGGTTCCTATCCCGAACGAATTCCCATTAAAATATTTGAATCGCAATTTTAGATAGTTCGACGTATCATCGGTTTGGTTGATATAAAGCGAGGCGGGACTGTTGAGGTTGTTGGTGACTAAATCCAAATCGCCGTCGTTATCGAGATCGCCCACCGCCGTCGCTCCTGAAATCAAGGTATCTTTTACGATCCATTCTCCCGATTCATCCTTGAAAGCTAGGTTATCGGCACCCTTAAAAATATAATTATGGATTTTCCCCGAGGGCATTTTATCCAATGCCTGTTGGTCCATCAACTTGGTATTGTTCATTTTGCCCCGAATCTGGTCGCTGCTGACGAAGTTGATGTAATCAAGGTCATTGGGACGTTTGGGAATGCCGTTGGAGATAAAGATATCCTGTTCCCCATCTTGGTCGTAATCGCCGAAAAGGGCGCTCCAGCTCCAGTCGGTCGCCGCTACGCCGCTCAGCAGGGCCGTTTCCATAAAAGGGGCATTCGGTTGGTTGATATTGAGCATGTTGCGGGTAAATTGGTAGCGGTAGCCGAATCTTTCCGTTCGCAGTTTTTGGGTCTGAACATTATCGTCGCCCTGTGAAGATTTTAATACGGCCTCATCTTGGGGGAGCATGTCCAGCGAAATCAGATCTGGCCAACCGTCATGATTGATGTCGGCTACATCGTTGCCCATGGAGAAACGCGAGGTATGCCCGAAAAACTGTTCGGCACTTTCCGTAAAAGTGGCATCGCCATTGTTCAGATAGTAATAATCATCTTCATGAAAATCGTTGCCCACATAGATATCGGGCCAGCCATCTTGATTAAAATCGGAAATCGCAAGACCCAGGCCATAGCCGTTTATACCGCCGAAGATACCCGCTTGCTCGCTAACATCGGTAAATGTACTGCCATCGTTGCGCAGCAGCTTATCGCCGGTCTGATAGTTTCTTTCATGGCGTAGGTCAGCCTTTCCGAACGATTCTTGGGTATGTACAGCGTGGTTGAGCAGGTATATATCGAGATCCCCGTCGCGGTCGTAATCTAAAAATGCGGCGTTAGAGCTGTAGGAATCGAAATCGAGTCCGTATAGGGCGGCGCTTTCCGTAAAGGTGCTGTCGCCCTTATTGATGTAGAGCTCATTGTAGCCGTTAAAACCGTTGATACCGACTACGGCGCATACATATATATCCAATAGTCCATCTCCATTGACATCGCCCATGACCGCACCGGTGTTCCAGGTACTATTGCCGGCAACACCTGCCTTTTCGGTGATATCCTCGAATTTTAGGTCGCCTTTGTTCAGATAGAGTCTATTTTTTACCTGATTGCCCGAAAAGTAAATATCGGGCAGGCTGTCATTGTTGATGTCGCCGATGGCCACGCCGCCGCCGTTGTAGAAATAGAGATAATCGAGAATATTGAGGACGTCGGTTTCGGTAAGGGTATTTTCGAAGGATATGCCCGATTTTTCGGAGGATGGATTTTTGAAAAGGGAGCCTTCTTCCGAGCAGGAAGTCAGGAGTAAGATCGTAATTATATGAATGTATATTTTTTTCATTGACCCAATGCATAAATCCTAGGCCTCCCCATCATTACTGATGTCGCCGATAGCAACGCCACTTCCGTTGTAAAAGTTACGGTATTTAAAGATGATGAAGTTTTTCTGGTCTTCGACCGAGCTGATGCAGTCGATAGGCAAATTTAGGCCAAGCCAAGTATCCAACCTACCCAATAGAAGAATAATTTGTAAAGTGTTGCCCCATTTAACAAAATCATCCCGATTTTATACCAAAATCCAGATGCAACCCCTATATTTAGCCTTGCTAATCACATCAAACCAATACGACCCATGGTAGGCATACTTTCTTTTCTAGGCTTTACGGTCCTGGTTGGCGTAATCGCCTATCTCGCGACACGTACCACTGACGAAACATCTTCCGATGGTTATTTTTTAGGAGGAAGAAGCCTGACTGCGGGCGTCATTGCGGGCTCGTTGCTTTTGACCAATCTCTCCACCGAGCAAATTGTAGGGCTAAATGGCAGTGCTTACAAGGACGGATTGTCGGTAATGGCCTGGGAAACCCTCGCTGCCATCGCCATGGTGGTCACTGCCATATTTTTATTGCCGAGGTATCTGAAGGAAGGTCTTACGACGGTGCCCCAGTTTTTGGCCAAACGATTCGATGTGGCCACGAAAACGATTACTTCGGGGCTGTTCTTGACGGGTTACGTCGTCGTACTCTTACCCGTTATTCTGTATTCGGGGTCGGTAGCTATCAGCGGTATGTTCGATGTTCCCACGCTTTTAAATGTTTCCGATAACACAGCCTTGGTCATTTGTATATGGGGTATCGGTATCATAGGTTCGATATATGCCGTGTTTGGAGGATTAAAAGCGGTCGTGGTTTCCGATAGTATCAATGCTGTCGGATTGATTGTCGGGGGAATTTTGATTCCGGTTTTTGGACTTATGGCCATTGGTGACGGGAGTGTTTTAGAGGGATTGGATACTCTGATTTCTGCGAATCCGGAAAGGTTCGATTCAACCGGGGATCCCGGACAGGAGGTCCCGTTTTCCACGATTTTCACTGGAATGATGTTGGTGCAGCTTTTTTATTGGGGTACCAACCAACAAATTATACAGCGGGCTCTGGGTGCCAAAAACTTGGCGGAGGGTCAAAAAGGACTGTTGTTGGCTTCTTTTTTGAAGATTTTGGGACCGTTAATCTTGGTGTTACCGGGAATGATCGCCTACTATTATTTTGAGGGCGGCTTGGCTTCCAGTGATTTAGCCTATCCGGAATTGGTTCGGGCAGTATTGCCAAAACCTTTGGTCGGATTTTTTGCCGCGGTGCTTTTTGGTGCCATCTTGAGCTCGTTTAACAGTGTGCTCAACAGTTCCGTTACCTTATTCGGAATCGATATTTACAAGCAGCATATCAATACGGAAGCTCCTGAGCGAACCGTGGTGAAATACGGGAAGATTTTTGGTATTTGTCTTGCCTTGGCCGCCATGTTTATCGCGCCACTAATTAAAGATGCTGGAAGCCTTTTCAACTATTTGCAGGAAATCAACGGTATCTACAGTATTCCCATATTTACGATTATAGTTATAGGGTATTTGACCAAGAGAGTGCCCGCCATCGCAGCCAAAATCGGTATTTTTTCAGGTTCCATACTTTATATTATCAGTCAATTTATAGTAGGCCCCAACCTTAAGGAAAATGCTTTGGAAGCTGCTAAGGCAGCTGGTATTAGCGATCCTGTCGAATTAGGCCTGGTCGAAGCCGAAGCCTATCCCCATTATTTGCACGTGATGGCCATTTTATTCGTTGCGAATATGTTGATCATGCTAATTATCGGTAAAATTTGGCCGAGAAAAGAACCCTTCGTGCTCGAATATAGCAAACAGGTAGACATTAAGCCGTATCGTTATGTCAACCAAGTGGGGATAACCGTTTGTATTATCGTAATTGGGATTTATATTTATTTTGCAAAGTGATCCAATCGGTAAGGCGATGCATTTTGACTGTGACCAGTGCGTTGTTTTGTAGTTCGGTGCCGATGGTTGAAGTTTGACAAATTTGGGGTGTCGGCATCCAAAAAAAAATCAGCGCGAACCTTGAAGATTGTCATAAATCAACCCTGCTGTCTTTTCACTGGCACCCTTTCCACCCAACTTTTTTTCAAGAATATCATAGGCTTCCAACTGGGCTTTGCGGGTCGGGCCATCGAGGATTTTAAAAAGGGCTATTTTAAGGTTTTTGGTAGTCAGCTCGTTTTGGATCAGTTCTTTGACCACTTCTTTGTCCATAATCAGGTTGACCAGCGAGATATAATCGAGCGTAATGATGCGTTTGGCGATTTGGTACGATATCCAGTTCGCCCGATAGCAGACCACTTGGGGGACTTTAAAGATGGCGGTCTCCAAGGTTGCGGTACCGCTGGTTACCAATACGGCATGCGATACTTCCAATAGATCATAGGTTTTGTTATGCACGAAACTAACCTTCGGATTGGTGAGAAAAGGCTCGTAAAATTCCCGATCTAAACTAGGTGCGCCGGCAATCACGAATTCGTAGTGCGTAAAATCGCCCATGATCGAGAGCATTATGTTGAGCATTTTCTGCACCTCTTGTTTACGGCTGCCCGGCAACAAGGCGATAATCGGTTTATCGGGATTCAGATGGTTCGCCTTCCGGAAATTTTTGGGGTCCAACGGTTTCCGATCGCCAATGGCATCCAGCAGGGGATGGCCCACAAAATTGACCGGAAAGTCATGCTTCTTTTCGTAAAATTCCTTTTCAAAAGGAAGGATGACGAACATCGCATCGATATCCCTTTTTATATCGGTTATCCGGTCTTCACGCGAGGCCCAAATTTGGGGCGATATGTAATAATTGGTCGTAAAGCGTTTTTCTTTTGCCCATTTGGCGATGCGAAGGTTAAAGCCTGAAAAGTCTATAAAGACGATGACATCGGGATTGAATTTATGTATATCCTCTTTACAGAAATTGATGTTATTTGAAATCGTTCTCAGGTTGAGCAGCACTTCAAAAAACCCCATAAAGGCCATTTCCCGATAATGCTTTGCCAGGGTGCCGCCCGCTTTTTCCATCAGATCTCCGCCCCAGCAACGGATATCGGCATCCGCATCCTTGGCCTTGAGGGCTTTGATGAGGTTCGAACCGTGGAGGTCGCCAGAGGCTTCACCGGATATGATGTAGTATTTCATCCTTAGAAAACTTTATAATACAGAATTACTAACGCCGTCAAAATAGTAGCGATCAGCACCCCTTTTGCACGATGGTCCCTTCCGATCTTTAAAAAACCGAAAAAGGCGATGAGGTTCAAGATGGCGCCCAAGGCTAGAAGGCTACCAACATGTCCTTGCTGTACCGCGGCCTCAAAAGTGGCTACAATGCCAAGTCCGGAAAACAGCAAAATGTATAAAAGTGTACCGATGGTATTGGCAATGATGCCCACTGCAAAGCCGATTATTAGTTCCTTTTTAACGTCCATGAAAAAGTTTATAGGGTTTATAGGTCTAGGAGTCCAGAAAAAATAACTTGCAACAAAATCAAAGGTTTTGCCATTACTTATAATTTATGTCGCAAAAATACGTTTTACAAAACATATCGATCATCGCGGGTCCTATCCCCGTTTAACAAAAAATTAATGCCGGGGTCTTAAGGTGGCATGGTTTTTTCAGTACCTTAGAGGATTGTATATGTGATAAGGTCAATAAGGGAGAAGTTAATTTCCTTGGCCGATTTTCTCAAAATAAAACTAAAATTGATGAAAAGGAATCTTGCCTACGCGCTTTTGGTAATGCTCATTTCGGTTGCTTCGTGCAGCTTTACCAACAAGTCTTTTGAAAATGACGATAAAGATAAATTATTATTGGACCTGATTACCTATGTGCTCGAAAAAGGCCATTATGAGCCCAAGACCATCGACGACGATTTTTCCGTCAGTGTGTTTGAAGATTTTATCGATGTTATCGACCCTACAAAACGCTATTTTCTGGAAGGGGATATCAAGGAATTCGAGAAGTTCAAATTCCAGATAGACGACCAGATCAAAAGCACCGATATTTCCTTTTTCAATATGGTTTACGACCGCTTGATTATGAGGATGGAAGAGGCCAAAGGTATTTATAAGGAAGTCCTCGATACCCCCTTTGATTACGATGAGAAGGAAAGTATCGATATCGACTACGAAAAATTACCATTTGCGGCCTCAAGAAAGGATTTAAAGGAACGTTGGAGACAGCAATTAAAGTATGCCACCCTGGGCACTTACGATTCCAAGATTAGGAAGGTATCCAAAGATGCTGAAACTGAAAAATCCCTCGAGAATGATGAGGTGGTGGAAAAAGTTGTTAAGGAGGGCGTAGATGATTTTCCAGATGAACCGATGACCCCGAAAGAAGCCGAGGTCTTTTCCCGGGAATCCACTAAAAAGACCTTGGACGAGTTTTTTGATTTCGTCGACGATGTCGAGCGTAAAGATTGGTTCGTACAGTACATCAACACCATAGTTGACGAGTTCGACCCCCATACCTATTACTTTGCCCCTGACGAAAAAGAGAAGTTCGATGTGGGTATGTCCGGTAAGTTCGAGGGTATTGGTGCCCGTTTGCAGAAAAAGCCTGACGGTGCCCGGATAGTGGATATCATTTCCGGAGGTCCCGTATGGCGCGATGGGCAGTTAGAAGTTGGCGATGAAATAATGAAGGTCGGCCAAGATGGCGAGGAGCCTATCAATATTGTAGGTATGCGTTTAGATGATGCCATTAAGCTCATCAAAGGCGCGAAAGGCACTACCGTAGACCTGACCGTTCGTAAAATCGACGGGTCTATGGAAACCGTTTCGCTGACCCGTGATGTCGTGGAGCTGGAAGAATCTTTCGCCAAATCCGCCAATATCATTAAGGAGGGTCATACATACGGACTCATAAACCTACCCAAATTTTATGTAGATTTCGATGATTACACGGAACGGAACGCGGCCACCGATGTCGCCAAAGAAGTGGAGCGCTTGAAGGAAGCCGGTGCCGAAGGCCTGATTCTCGATTTGCGCGATAACGGCGGCGGATCCTTGAAGACCGTAGTCGAAATGGCCGGATTGTTTATTAAAGATGGCCCTATCGTTCAGGTCCGTTCTTCCGGAAAAGGAAAGGATGTCTATGACGATAAGGATGAGCGCATTCAATGGGACGGTCCCTTGGTGATACTCGTCAACGAACTTTCCGCCTCAGCTTCCGAAATTCTGGCAGCGGCCATGCAAGACTACAAAAGAGGTATTGTCATCGGCAGCGAACAAACTTTTGGTAAAGGCACGGTGCAGAATGTGATTCCCTTGGAAAATATCGTACGCAGCAACGACCATGGCGATTTGGGTGCCATAAAACTGACGACACAAAAGTTCTACCGAATCAACGGAGGTTCGACCCAACTAGAAGGGGTAAAGAGCGACGTTGTGGTACCGGACAGGTATAGTTACATCGATTTAGGCGAGCGCGATCAGTCAAATCCTTTACAGTGGGATAAAATATCCCCTGCGAACTATAAGCCGTGGAATGGCTATATCGATTACGACCGAACCATAGACAACAGTAAAAGGAGGATGGCCAACAGCGCCCAGATCAAATTGATCGAGGAAAACGCCAAATGGCTAAAATCAAAACAGGATGAAACGACCATCTCCTTAAACTACGACACCTATAAAGATGATGAAGAACAGGCCAAAAAGAAATCGGAATACTTCAAAACCATTACCGATTATGATTCCAAGTTGTCCTTCGAATCCCTGAAATACGAAGAAGCCTTATTTGCCAAAGATTCCGTACTGCGCGATAAACGCAACCGCTGGCACATGAATCTTGCTAAGGATGTCTATGTGGAGGAAGCGGTTAACGTATTGCAAGATTTGAAGAACAATAGTTTGGAGCATGGTAAGCTGGCGGTGAAGGGCTGAGGCCGGATATTCAATTGATAGGGTACAAAATTAGGGAATCCCGATACTAAAGTGTCGGGTTTTTTTATGGAAGACCATTGACGGGTGACAATTCAATTTTGTTTATTTTTAGGGAAGATTTTTTACCAAAGAAAAGCTACCGCCTATTAAAAATCATCGACAAAACGTTTTTTTCTTTAACAATTTTTATATATTCGAATACCCCCATTGATTGCTTCTTGAGTTTTATTCCTTTTTAAAGTTTATTGCTACAAAAGAAAAAAAACCTAATAATGTCTTGTAGCAAATACAAAATTTGAAATAGAGTATGACCTATAAGGCGGCATCGGTTAGCATTTGTGCTTTTAATCGACCCATACAGGTTGAATTATAATGAGATTGGTTTTGGCCTTTTGGAATTCAACCTTTTAATAGCCCCCCCCGTATTAAAAAAATTTTAACCTTGAAAATCGTATATTTAATATACGTTTTACATGGTTAAAATGGAAATAAACCGAATATCCGAACTGTGGCTCGGGAATTTATGCAAGTATTTCCTGCTACTGGCATCATAGGGCCTAGAGAGGTGGGCAAGACCACCTAAGCGTAGGGCTTCCTGGGAGGGTTTCGTCATAGAACAAATCTGCAATGTTTTGGATAACGAAACGAGGCCCTTTTTTTACAGAACGCAACAAGGTGCCGAGTGCGACCTGAGATTGGAAAGAAATGGTCCGGTAACGGCAGCCATCCAAATCAAACTGCCATCGAACGCCAAAGCGGGCAAAGGGTTCAGGATTTCCCTAGAGAATACCAGGGCGGCCAAGGGCTTTATCATTTGCAACACCGAAAAAACCTATAAAATCGATGAAAAGATAACAATAACCAACCTTGGCCATTTCTTGACCTATCTGCTCCCTGAATTAAAGCGAATTAAAATCCTATAAAATAATACTATGTCCGACAAAGTAACTTCTGAAGGCGAATGCATTTTCTGCAAAAAAACATTTAAAAAAGCGGGTATCAATCGGCATCTGGCCAAACATTTGGCGGAGAGGGTCGTTCAGGGCAAAAGGGAAAAATCCTTTCATCTTAAGGTGGAACCGAATTGGTCGAAAAACCCATATTTTCTTTCGCTTTGGATAGATGGAAATACCATGATGGAAGCGTTGGATTATTTTCTCAGGGCCATTTGGCTCGAATGCTGTGGCCACATGAGTGCCTTCCGGGATATTGCCAAGAAACCGGACTATAGATTCGGGGGCGGTTTCTTCGACCTTATGGATGCCTATGAGCTTTTAGACGAGGGCAAGGTGGCGGAGTATGAACGGACAATGGAAGCGAACACTGGCGAAATTCCCAAATCGAGAAAGGCCAAAGACGCCTTATTTGTGAATCAAAAAATCGAATACGAATATGATTTTGGCAGTACCACCGAGTTGCGGATAACGGTCATGGGCGAGTACGGTATCAAAGCCGACGACAGCATCGTTTTATTATCGCGAAACGAACCCTTGGAATGGAAATGTGAAACCTGCAACAAGGCGGTGGCCGAAGAAATCTGTTCCGTATGCCTTGGATATGAAGATGAGGGGATGTTCTGTAGAAAATGCGCTAAGAAACACAGCAAGGAATGCGAAGATTTTGCGGATTACGCAGCCATGTCAGCGGTCAATTCCCCGCGCATGGGGGTCTGTGGATATGATGGCGGTGATATCGACAAAAAAAGGGATGGTAATTTGAAAGTGTCAAGTTAGTGGATTTAATATTTTATAATGGAATCAATAGGATTTGAAAGCCTTATTTTCTCGCCATCTATCGCATTTGAAAACCGCTCCAACAAAAACTGCAATTTAGGTTGGATGTAGTTTTGGCAAAACGGTTTCTGTGGATTTTTATAGTAGTAATCGGTAAACTGCTCATCGGATGGTCTGAAGGTGACGAAAGGAAGCACCTCGGTAATCAACGGTCGCTCAAAATCAGGTTGCAATCTCTTCAGTATTTCTTGTGCCTTAGCCCGCTGTCCGTCTGAGAACGTATACACCGCAGAACGGTATTTTTGCCGCATAGAATGGTTGGAAGTACTCTCGTGCGTATGCAAATGGATCTCGATGAGGTCTTTCAGGGTAATGGATGTAGCGTCAAAATGAACGATAACCGCTTCTGAAAAAGTAGCGTTTTTTTCTGTGGAAGCTACAAAGCCCTGTTCGACCTTTTCCACACCGCGGAGGGATTGAAAAACAGCTTCGGTACACCAATGGCAACCTCCGCCGAGGCCAATTTTCTTCAATTTTGAGTATATTTTAATTTGGCCGCCGTACACTTCCGTAAAATTTGAATCAGTGCTTACCACTATCGCAACTGCCCACTTCCGACCTCCTGCAACTTCAAAGATTCCGAGTTCATGCAATACCGTAATCCACTTGGTGGCGGGCCGTCCTGGAAAACGTGGCCCAAGTGCGCGTCGCAAGTGTTGCACAATGCTTCTACCCGAATCATACCGAAAGAGGAGTCCTTAAAATATTTTACCGCATTTTCTTTTATGGGCTGGTGAAAACTGGGCCATCCGGTGCCGGATTCAAACTTGATCGTCGAATCGAACAAGGGCGTATCACAGCAGATACAGTTATATTTTCCCGCTTCGTGGGATGCACAGTAGGCACCTGAATGTGGGGCCTCTGTTCCTTTTTTTCGAGTGATTCGGAACTGTTCCGGAGTCAATATTTCTCGCCATTCGGCTTCCGTCTTTTCGACCTTTCGGTCAGGTTCGGGGTTTCCTTTAGTGCTGAATCGCATAACATCTTTCCAAGTGAGCATATTTCTTTGATTTTTTAGTGTTCCTAAAGTAATCCTTTAGTCGTAAAAACAAGAGGAAAATATCTTATAATTACGTGAAAATTAATAGTTATATTGAACAAAATCTTCTTAGTTGTACGGTGTGCGAAAAACCATATATTCTCTCCTACTGGTCGCCTGCATCGTCGGTTTCTGGGTTTTTGAGAACTTTTATACATCGGATAGCTACTCCGATCCGGAAAATACCGGGTTGAAAACGGATATTCCCCCCAATTTCATGCCCAGTTCCACAACGGGTGCCATTGTCGAGCATAGATATTATAGTTTGTCGTACAATGAGCCCTTCGAACAGGCCGAATGGGTAGCCTACGTGCTTAAGAAGAGCCACCTGACCCGCGACCAGCGAAAGCGTCCCTTTTTTATCGAAGATCCGAAAGTGAAAACCAAATCCGCGGATTGGCGTAACTATAGGGGTTCGGGGTATGATCGGGGACACCTTTGCCCCGCGGGCGACCGCCGATTTTCTGAGCAGGCCTATAACGAATCCTTTTATACAAGTAACATCAGTCCGCAAGACCGCGATTTCAACGCGGGCGTCTGGAACCGGCTCGAGCTGCAGGTACGCGATTGGGCCAGAAGCTACAATGAACTGTTTGTTGTGACCGGCGGCGTTCTTGAACCGGGCTTGCAAGAAATAGGGGAAGAGGATGTCGACGTGCCCCGATATTACTACAAGATCTTGGCTAGGGGAGCGCCCGACAACCCCAAAATCCTGGCCTTTTTGTTTTTTGGAAAGGAAAGTACCAAACCCCTTCGCCGGTTTACGGTTTCCGTTGATGACGTCGAAAAACGCACGGGGATAGATTTTTTTGAGAACCTTCCGGATGAGGTAGAGTCGAGGTTAGAGGGTAAAGTCGAGATTAGTGATTGGAAGTTCTAGGAAAAACTCTCCCGGTGCCAAGCCGCCTTGCTGGCAGGCAAGCTCAAATTTTATACATCGAGCACCGAGCATCCAGCATCAGACCTTTTTTTAAACTTGACACTTTAACTCAAATCCCTTCCTTCAACCGATTGGCATCCAACTTTATAAAAATGAAAAGCAGCATGGTGAAGAAAAGCATTCCTGATCCCCCGTAACTGAATAGCGGCAGGGGTATACCAATGGTGGGCAGTATGCCGATGACCATGCCGATATTGATGAAATAATGTACAAAGAGAATCGAAATCACCCCATAACCGTACATTCTGCTAAAAGCGTTCTTTTGCCTTTCGGCCAGAAAGACCAATCGCAAAAGCAATAATGTGAATAGCAGCACGACCGTTACCGTACCGATAAAGCCCCATTCTTCGCCGACGGTGGTAAAAATATAATCGGAATGCTGTTCGGGCACGAAATTACCCTTGGTGCGGGTACCTTCCAAAAAACCCTTTCCATAAAATCCGCCGGATTCGATGGCCTTCTCCGATTGGTAGGAGTTGTACCCGATTGTTTTTTGAATCTGTTCCAGTTTTTCGGGGTCATTTTCCAAACGGAGCCATAGCGAAAAACGGTCGCGATGCCGCTGCTCGAAAACATGGTCAAATACAAAATCGACCGATAGCGAAAAGAGTATGGTAACGATAAGGGCCGTAGCTAGAGGGAGTAACGGCATTTTGAATTTTTTCTTTTTTAACAAAAGAAAGATAAGGATTAGCAGGGTCAGAATAATGGCGATCCAAATAGTACCGAACATCAAGGTGGTGACAAAGATCAAAACGGCGAAAAGGGCTATGCCCAGATAAAAAATTGGAAGCCCTTCCCTAAAAATAACGAACGAGAGGGCAAAAAAGACCAGGGCACTGCCCGGATCTGGCTGGGGAATGATCAATATTGCGGGAATCAAAATAATAATAAAGGCGTAGAGCTGGTCTTTCGTCCGTTTGATATCCGTCTGAATATCGCTCAAATATTTTGCCAGGGCAAGGGCGGTGGCCACTTTGGCGAATTCCGCGGGCTGAAGGTTGAAAAAGCCGAGGTCGTACCATGATGTCGCCCCCGAAATGGTCTTTCCGAAAACGAACAGACCGAGCAACGATAGCATCGAGACAATATAGAAAACACTGGAAAAGCGTTCGTAGAAGCTGGCTTCAAGGGCCAGCAAAATAACTACGGAGACAAAACTGACTATGATAAAAGACAGTTGCTTGCCGTGTAAGGTGCCAAAGTCGAAAATCGATGCACCGTTCTCTATGAACGTACTCGAATAGATATTTACCCATCCGATGGTCACCAGTAATAGATAGAACAATACGCTTAGCCAATCGATACGTTTGAGTACACTTTTACCAGCCATAGACGCTTATATTGAGGTATCCTCTTTTTTCTGCTTGATGGCATCTTGGCTCCAGTCGTATTCGTTGATCTTAAACTCCTTGCCGCTATAGGGTTTGGCGTATTCGCGTTCGAGGGAACGCTCGAGCATCCGCTTTTCAAGATCGGTGCGGGTAATTTCGCCTTTGAGGTATTTTTCGATCATTAGCGAGGCAATGTGGCCGGCATATCTTGCGCCGTAATAGCCATTCTCGATATAAACGGCGATTGCGATTTTAGGATTTTCAACAGGGGCGAAGGCCACAAAGATGGAATGGTCGGTGAGCTGCACCCGTACACTGTCTATTTTGGTGTAGTTCTCTACCGTTCCGGTTTTTCCGGCGATATCGATGCCGGGTATCTGTACTAATTGGCCTGTTCCTTTTGTGTAAACATCTGCCATGCCCTGAATGACCGGTTCAAAGTGCCGCTTATCGATGGTGGTATGTTTGGCCTCTACAAAATCTGGGATGTCGATATCTTTGCCATCCACTTTTTTCAGGATATGGGGTGTGAAATAAAACCCCCGATTGGCTATGGCGGCCGTCATATTGGCCAATTGGATCGGCGTAGCGGCCACTTCGCCCTGACCGATGGAATTCGAAATAATATAGGATGACGACCAGCGGTTGTCACCGTACCACTTATCATAGTACTCTTTGCTAGGTATTCTGCCCTTTCTTCCCGTGGGAAGGTCGTATCCTAAATATTCTCCGAGGCCGAAACTTTTCATATGTTTTTCCCACACATCCATTCCCTTATCGGTGGTATCGTATTTTTCGTAGATTTTTCGGAATGCATTGGCAAAATAGGCGTTACACGATTTATAGATACCGTTGTTTAGGTTGCGCATACCACCACCACAGTGGCAGCCCCTTTTCTTTCTTCCCACATAAAAACCGTTGTAGCACTGAACGCTTGTGCTTGCCGCAATGACTCCTTCCTGCAGTGCCACTAATGCGTTGAGGGTCTTAAAGGGGGAGCCTGGCGAGGGCTCGGCCAAAATGGAGCGGTCCCAAGTAGGTCTTGCGATACTGTCATAATGGAGCACACTGTAGTTTTTTGACCGTTCCCTGCCGACCAAAAGTGCCGGGTCGTAGGTTGGCCCCGAAATCATCGATAGAATCTCTCCGGTAGCCGGTTCTATCGCCACTATTCCACCGCGTTTACCGTTCATCAGCCGCTCTCCGTACTCCTGAAGGTCTTTGTCTATGGTGACATTAAGTTCGAGGCCTTGTTCGGGCAAAGTATCCAAAATACCGTTTTTATATTTCCCGATATCACGGTTGTAGCGGTCTTTTTGTATGTACTGTACCCCTTTTCGTCCCCTTAAAATATCTTCGTACTGCTTTTCCACTCCGGTACGCCCTGTCAGTTCGCCCTGCACATAATAAGGGTTTTTGGCCAAATCTCTTTCGTTGACCTCACTGATATAGCCGAGCACGTTGGCCGCACTGTTGGTATCATAATATCTGAGGGAACGTTGTTGGATATAAAAGCCTTCGTAGTGCCGCATTTTTTCCTGCAGCTTGGCGTAATCCTGTTTTGAGAGCTGGGGTACAAAAACGGACGGAAGCCTGGGGGAATAGACCTTGGCCTTATGCAGTTCCTTGATGAAATCCTTCTTTTTTATGCCGAGCAGTCCGCAGAACTCCAAAGTATCGAGTTCCTGTACCTCCCGAGGAATCACCATTACGTCGTATGCCGGATCGTTGCCTACCAAAAGCTTGTCGTTACGGTCATAGATATAACCGCGCTCGGGGTAGTCGTAGACACGTTTGATAGCAGGATCTTCCAAGACCTGGTCCGGTGAAAAACTGAAGATCTGCAGATACGAAAGCCTGCCGATAAACGTGATACCGATGATGACGATGATGGAGGATAGGAGTATTTTTTTCAACTAAGGGTTTGTTTTAATGGTTTTGACGTGAGACCGCTTTGCTTCTTGCGGAATTCGAAAATTCGAACTTCCTACTTCGTATTTTTGGTCTATGCTTTTCACTTCTCACTCTTTTCTTACGCTGAAAAGCGAACCGAACAGCAAACAAAGCAGCAAAGTTACGGCGCCGGTAGCCAATACTTTCCTCAAAATTAACAGGAAATTTGCCAAACTAAAAATTTCCAGCGTATAGAAGACCAAATGGTGCACTACAATCAATAACGTTAAAAACGTAATTTGTTGTATACGAGTGGTATTACTTAGCTTAAAACTCTGAAACTCGAAATTGACCCCGAAAACAAATCGCATGATGGCCGGTCGCATATAGGCAATGGTCAATGTCGATGCGGCGTGCAGGGCCATCGAATCGGAAAAGTAGTCTATCGATATGCCCAATAAGAACGCAAGGCCTATAAACGCTGCCCTGTTCTCCTTGATCGGATACCAGTACAGAAATAAAATGTAGACCATCGGGTTGATAAACCCGAAAAAATTGAGGCGGTTGAACACCAGCACCTGAACCAGCACGAGCAGTATAAAGCGGACCACGTTCAAAAAGTACGAGTTACTGATCATCGGTCTGGGTCTGGTTTTCCAATTCTTTTATTTCTTCGCGAAATTCGTTGTT
Source organism: Pricia sp. (assembly GCF_041745955.1). NCBI lineage: Bacteria > Pseudomonadati > Bacteroidota > Flavobacteriia > Flavobacteriales > Flavobacteriaceae > Pricia > Pricia sp. The sequence goes on along the minus strand of NZ_JBGTHY010000081.1, from coordinate 3,876 downwards.
CACGATATAAACGTTCCTGATATTGGTCATGTCGTTAAAGAGCGCCACATCGATACTGTAAAAACTGTTCGAACTGTTCAGGTCGAATTTACGTATGGTCCCGATAGGTATGCCCTCGGGAAAAATACTGCTCATACCCCCAGTAACTATGGTATCGCCAACGGTTAGCTTCACCAAACGCGGAATGTCGATGAGCTGCACCATGTCGTAACGTTTCATGTCCCAGACCAGCGAACCGAAGTGGTCGGTGTTCTTGATCTTGGCGTTGATGTTCGATTTTTCGTTCAGAATACTTTGTACCGTGGCAAAATGGTTCGAGGTGTTCTCTATGATGCCCAAAATACCTTTGCTGGTTATTACTCCCATATCGCCCTCAACGCCGTCTTTTTCCCCCTTATCGATGGTAATATAGTTTCGGGGCTCTGCAAAACTGTTTTTGATGACCCTGGCGGTCGTGATGGTATAGGTACGCTGCGTTGAATCGGGAAGGATCGAATCGATTTCCCCCGCATTGAAGAGCAGGTCGCGCAAACGCTTGTTCTCGTCCATCAGTTTTTGGTTCTCGGCATTAAGTCCGAAATAGGTAGAAACGTTGTTCGAGGTCTCGAGAATGTTACCGGTCAGCCAGTTCGAAGAATTGAAAAAGCGGGATTGGTGGTACGAGTGCGATTGTATGGTAAAGCCTATCGATACGATCATCAGAAAGATATAAAGAAGAAAGTTCTTATATCGAACGATAAAGTTGATGATCTGCTGCATGCCCCGTGCTAGTTAAGATTTACCGTGTTCTGTGACCCGTTCTTTTACTTTATAAGGATGCTCTTGTACCGATCTAAGTTCTTCAAAGCGATACCGGTACCACGAACGACCGCTCGTAAAGGGTCTTCGGCAATATATACGGGAAGGTCCGTTTTTTGGGATAGCCTTCGATCCAATCCACGAAGCATCGATCCGCCACCGGCCATATAGATACCGGTATTATAGATGTCGGCGGCCAATTCTGGAGGTGTCTGCGAAAGGGTCTCCATAACGGCATCCTCGACACGTAGGATGGATTTGTCCAAAGCCTTTGCGATTTCCCGATAGGATATTTGCACTTGCTTTGGTTTTCCGGTCAAAAGGTCACGCCCCTGAACGGATTTGTCGTCGGGCGGTGTCTGAAGATCTTCCGTTGCCGAACCGATCTCGATTTTAATATTTTCCGCGGTAGCTTCGCCAACATAGAGGTTATGCTGGGTACGCATGTAATAGATGATGTCATTGGTAAAGACATCGCCCGCAATTTTCACGGACTTGTCACAAACGATACCGCCTAAAGCGATAACCGCAATCTCGGTAGTACCCCCACCTATATCGACGATCATATTGCCTTTGGGCTGCATGATGTCGAGGCCGATACCGATAGCGGCGGCCATAGGTTCATGAATAAGGTAGACTTCCTTACCGTTTACGCGTTCCGCGGATTCCTTTACCGCGCGCATTTCCACCTCGGTAATGCCCGATGGAATGCAGATGACCATACGCAGTGCCGGAGGAAACCATTTCTTTTTTAATGCGGGAATGTTCTTAATGAACATGTTGATCATCTTCTCAGAGGCATCAAAATCCGCAATAACACCGTCCTTCAATGGCCGGATGGTCTTGATGTTTTCGTGCGTCTTGCCCTGCATCAAGTTGGCTTCTTTGCCAACGGCGATGATTTTACCGGAAATACGGTCACGGGCAACGATAGACGGACTGTCGACAACGACCTTGTCATTATGAATGATGAGGGTGTTCGCCGTTCCTAGGTCGATGGCGATTTCCTCGGTCAAGAAATCAAAAAATCCCATTTTGTTATATTGGTTATAGTATTAGTTAGATAAGGGTTGAGATCGCAAGATGAATGCTATGCGTTTCATCGACAAAAGTAGCGAAATTAGCAGCCGCTCCGTTTTTTATGTTGTGAATTCGCTTCTTATGAGGGTCAAACTATAAAGTATTGAAGGCTATGCTACTAAAAAATATGATTTCAGCCCCGTTTTAACGAATAAATTTGGTTTTTGTGGTAGAAATAGATATGGTAAAAAAAATCTACACTACCGGTCAATGTTTAAAATGACGTGTACCCGTCATGACCATAGATACATTATTTTCATTACAATAGTCGATGCTCAGCTGATCTTTTATAGAGCCTCCGGGCTGTATGACGCTGCTGATGCCACTTTTTTCGGCAATTTCGACGCAATCGGGAAAGGGAAAGAACGCATCGCTGGCCATCACCGCTCCTTCAAGCTCGAATTTAAAGGATCGGGCTTTATGAATGGCCTGATTTAGGGCATCTACACGAGACGTTTGCCCGGTACCGCTGGCGCACAATTGTTTGTTCTTGGCAAGCACGATCGTATTCGATTTGGTATGCTTGCAGAGTTTCGAAGCGAAAATAAGATCTTCCAGTTCCCTTTCGGAAGGTCTTTTTTCCGTCGCATACTGAAACTCGGATACACTGTCCGTTTTATGGTCCTTATCCTGTACCAAAACGCCGTTCAGGCAGGTCCGCACAATCGTATCGGGCAGATCAACCTCGTTCTGGATTAGGATAATCCTATTCTTCTTTCCTTTTAAGGTTTCCAGCGCATCATCGGAATAGCTGGGCGCAATGACAACCTCACAGAACAACGTATGTATTTCTTCCGATGTGGCCTGGTCGATTTCGACATTGCTAATTAGAATGCCCCCAAAAGCGGAAACCGGATCTCCGGCCAAGGCATCGAAGTAGGCTTGATGAATGGTTTCCCGTTGTGCCAACCCGCAGGCGTTGTTGTGTTTTAGGATGGCGAAGGTCGGCATGTCCCCTTTGAATTCGTTCATCAGGTTAACGGCGGCATCGACATCCAATAAGTTGTTGTACGAAAGTTCCTTACCGTGCAATTTGATGAACATTGCCTCGAAATCGCCGAAGAAAAACCCTCTTTGATGCGGATTTTCACCATAGCGAAGGACCTGTCCCTTGGTTTCGCTGATTTTTAAGGATGCGATTTCGTGGTCTTTGTTGAAATAATTGAAAATGGCCGAATCGTAATGCGAGGAGACGTTAAAGGCCTTGGCGGCAAAATTTTTCCGGTTTTCTAGGGATGTACTTCCGTTTCCTTTGGAAATAATTTCCAGAAATTCCCCATAATCTTCCATGGAAGACACACAGAGCACGTCGTTATAATTCTTGGCGGCCGCCCGGATCAGGGAAATCCCCCCGATATCTATTTTTTCGATAATCTCCTGTTCGGATGCCCCACTGGCGACCGTTTTTTCAAAGGGATAGAGGTCTACGATGACAATATCCAACTGTGGGATGTCGAACTCCTCCAATTGGGCAATATCACCCGCATTGTCCTGTCGGTTCAAGATACCACCGAACACCTTGGGATGCAAGGTTTTCACGCGTCCCCCTAAAATGGAAGGGTAGCTGGTGACATCTTCAACGGGAACTACTTCGATACCCAGGTCTTTTATGAATTTTTCCGTACCTCCAGTGGAATAGATGGTGATGCCAAGTTCCTGGAACTTTTTGACGATAGGTTCCAGACCATCCTTGTGGAAAACGGAAATTAAGGCCGAATTAGCTTTTTTAACACTCATTTTTATGTTGTTATAATCGGGACAGAAGTCGATGTGTCCCATATGATTTTACGGACAAGCAAAAGTACTTTTTTCGTAAGGAAAATGGGAGGGAGGTTATCAACAATCGAAGGTAAGTTTTGAACGGAGGTTTTCTTCCCTTACCGAGAATCTGGGGATTTCCATTCTGGCCGATCTTTTAGCTTCCATTTCTTATACGCTTCGGTCTCCTCGGCCCGGGTTACCTCAACTCTCCCGTCGGGATGCCTTATAGTGGAATAC
>NZ_JBGTHY010000080.1:0-21180 GCF_041745955.1 Pricia sp. | reverse complement strand
ATTATATCGTTCTCCTCGATGATCTTTCTCAAATTGATAAGGGCATAGCGCATGCGACCTAGGGCGGTATTGATGCTAACACCTGTATTCTCGGAAATTTCCTTGAAACTCATATCCCTGTAGATACGCATAACCAGTACTTCCCTTTGATCAGGGGGGAGTTCTTCTATCAACAACCCAAGATCGGAATCGATCTGGTCTTTGATGATCTGCCGCTCGGCATCGAGCTTATCGTCGCCCATCAGGGCAAAGATATTATAACTGTCCGCACCTTCGAACATCGGCATTCGACTGCTTTTTCTAAAGTGGTCTATAATAAGGTTGTGGGCGATACGCATTATCCAAGGCAGAAATTTACCCTCTTCATTATAGGCACCCCTTCGTAGGGTCTTGATGACCTTTATAAAGGTATCCTGAAAAATATCTTCTGTAATACTGCGGTTGCCTACCTTGGAATAGATAAAACTGCTGAGACGTTGGTTGTGTTTGTCGATAAGGGCTTCCAGGGCTCTTTCGTCACCGGATACATAGCGTTGAATAAGAAGGGAATCTTCGAGTTGTGGCTCCATAACAATTACTTTTTTTGGTTATACCCAAGTGCTTTTCAAAATGAAAAGAACCTGCTAAAGAATACTAGAATCTTTAAAAAGTAATTTTATGCTATAGGCGGGTAGTGGTATTAACGTTTTGTTAGGGGTCAAATATAGAAAAAAAATAACCGACCTGAAAAAATCATTTCTAGATAGCAGGATATGCTGTATGGATATACGTTAAAATTTACCAAATGGTTCTTTTTTGATCGCTTTACGCTTTAAAAGAACTTCTTAAGCTAGGTGCAAGTTGTATCTTTGCAAAATGAACAAAGGCGCACGTGCACTACAAGACGTAAATCCCAAGGAAAATATAATTATAAAGGGGGCAAAACTGCACAATTTGAAGAATATCGATGTGGTTATTCCGAGGAACAAACTGGTGGTCATAACGGGACTTTCCGGATCGGGGAAATCCAGTTTGGCCTTCGATACGCTCTATGCAGAGGGACAGCGACGCTACGTGGAGAGCCTTTCTTCGTACGCTCGCCAGTTTTTAGGGAAGCTCGATAAGCCCAAAGTGGACTATATAAAAGGAATAGCTCCGGCCATTGCCATCGAGCAAAAGGTAAATTCAACCAACCCCCGTTCTACGGTGGGTACGACCACCGAAATCTATGACTATCTCAAGTTGCTCTATGCCCGTATAGGTAAGACTTTTTCCCCGATATCGGGAAACGAGGTCAAAAAACATACAGTCACCGATGTCATCAACCATATCAAAACTTTTGACGAGGGCACGAAACTACTGTTGTTGGCCCCAATGAAAATCGATGAAAAACGGGACACCTTAAAATCGCTGCAATTATTATCGAAACAAGGATACGCCCGTATAAAATATAAGGAAGAAGTCATTCGGATCGATGCCGCACCCAAAGATATCGGTAGGGAATTCGATTTGGTAGTGGACCGTATCATTACCAAAGATGATGAGGATTTCCTCAACCGCTTGGCCAATGCCGTCGATACCGCCTTTTTTGAGGGAAAAGGCGAATTGATCATCGAAGAACTATCGACCGAAAACAGGAGGCATTTCAGCAACAATTTCGAGTTGGACGGGATGACCTTTTTGGAACCGAACGTACACCTGTTCAGTTTTAACAATCCCTATGGCGCCTGCCCCAAATGCGAGGGGTATGGCGATGTGATAGGTATCGATGGGGATTTGGTGATTCCGAATACGGCCCTATCCGTTTATGACAATGCCATTTTTGCCTGGCGCGGTGAGAGTATGGGCTGGTACCGCGACCAACTGGTGAATTCCGCCTACAAATTCGATTTTCCCATTCACAAACCTTGGTTCGAGCTCTCCGAAGAGCAAAAACAACTGGTGTGGGACGGCAACGACCATTTTATAGGGCTGCACAAGTTTTTCGAGACTTTAGAGGAAAAAAGTTATAAAATCCAAAATCGTGTGATGATTTCCCGCTACCGGGGCAAGACCCGTTGTAGCCAATGCAAGGGGAAGCGTCTACGCAAAGAGACGGAGTATGTAAAAGTAGATGGCAAGCACATTTCCGATCTGGTAGAACTGCCTATCAAGCGATTGATAGATTTCTTTGATGAAATTTCTTTGGGTGGGCATGATACGCAAATCGCCTCTCGCCTGCTGAAGGAAATCAATACCCGTTTGGGCTTTTTGGATAAAGTAGGATTAGGATACCTGACCCTTAATCGCAAATCGAACAGCCTTTCCGGCGGGGAAAGCCAGCGCATCAATCTGGCTACTTCATTGGGAAGTAGTTTGGTGGGAAGCATGTATATTTTGGATGAGCCCAGCATCGGCCTGCATCCCAAGGATACCGAAAACCTGATCGATGTCCTAAAATCCCTTCGCGACCTGGGCAATACCGTAATCGTGGTCGAGCATGACGAGGATATCATGAAGGCGGCTGACGAGGTCATCGATATCGGTCCCGAGGCGGGTACCCACGGCGGTGAAGTGGTGGCTTACGGTCCCTTGAACGAAATTTTGAAGTCAAATTCGCTGACAGCGGACTATCTCAACGGTACCCAAGAAATTGCAGTGCCCAAAGAAAGACGGATCTCAAAGAATTATATCACCATCAAAGGAGCACGGGAACATAATCTAAAGAATATCGACGTGACTTTTCCGCTGAATATGCTTACCGTAGTTACCGGCGTATCCGGAAGTGGCAAAAGTACCTTAGTTAAAAAAATACTCTATCCTATTATAGTAAAGGAAACTGGTGGCTATGGCGATAAAGCCGGACAATTTACCAGCTTTGAAGGTCAGTACAAGGCCATAAAACACGTGGAATTCGTTGACCAAAACCCTATCGGACGGTCTTCACGCTCCAACCCCGTTACGTATATCAAGGCTTACGATGACATCCGGAATCTTTTTGCGGTGCAGAAACTGAGCAAAATAAGGGGCTATCAGGCCAAACACTTTTCCTTTAACGTAGATGGCGGCCGTTGCGAAAAATGCAAGGGCGAGGGAGAAATCACGGTAGAGATGCAGTTTATGGCGGACGTACATCTCGAATGTGATACCTGTGGGGGCAAGCGTTTTAAAAAGGAAGTGCTTGAAGTTAAATTCGAGGATGCCAATATCGACGACGTGCTCAGCATGACCATCGACGATGCCATCGCCTTTTTTGATCGGAACAAACAGGATAAAATCGTTAGCAAGCTGAAACCCCTGCAAGATGTAGGCCTTGGTTATGTGACATTGGGCCAGTCCTCCTCTACCCTATCCGGTGGTGAGGCGCAACGGATCAAACTGGCCTCGTTTCTAGTAAAGGCAACAACCAAGGACAAAGCCCTTTTCATCTTCGACGAACCCACCACGGGGCTCCATTTTCACGATATTAAAAAGTTGCTCAAATCCTTTGACGCGTTGATTGCCAAAGGTCATTCCGTTATCGTCATCGAGCACAATATCGAGCTTATCAAATGCGCCGATTATATTATTGATTTAGGACCCGAAGGTGGTGAGAATGGCGGTCAGTTACTTGCGGAAGGCACTCCCGAGGAAATTGTAAAGAATAAGGATTCTTTTACTGCGGGGTATCTGAAAGCCAAGTTATGAGTTGGGGACACAGAGATCTAAAATATGCCGTAGCCGAATTTTAATTCCCGCACCACAGGCCACACTTACTCCTCGATCATTTAAACACAACTAACTTAAAATCAATAACTTAAAATCAAAAATATTCTTTGGCACGTTGTTTGTACTATACAAGGCGAATGTAAATAGTTGCATTCGAAATCCGCCTGCCGCTTGGCAAGCCCAAAATGGTATACTATGAAAAACGTAGTCCTTTTTTTAACGGCCTTTATTTTAGGTACCTCAGGTGCCATGGCCACAGCTACCGCTAACTCCGAGGATAAGGTTTCAGACGTCGAATCCTTTCGCTACAACGACTCCTTTATTTTTGTCGAGACCGGCATTACGTTTTCGGTATATAAGGATGGGGAATTTGATTTTTATATCGACAATCATGTTACGGGACGCAGGAATGGGGTTACATTCAACTCCGGATACGATTACAGCCCCTATGCCCAATATGACGATTATGGTGCTGTTATTCAGGTCGAGGATGTACCTGTTTATTACGATCATTACGGTCGTGTCACCCAAATCGGTGCTGTTGATATCAACTATAACCGGAATAGGGTCAACCGTGTGGGCGATATGTACGTCTATTATAACAGTCGGGGATTCTATGATTACCATACCGGATATATTAACGTGTACAACAGACATTACGTTTACCAACCTTTCCATGCCTTTTTTGCCAGACCGGCCTTAGGATTATGTTTGGTGTACAATCGACCTTATCGAAGGTATTACAGTCCGGTACGTTATACCTATTATAACCCATACCGCCATAATACCCGAAGGGCATACGCCACGATAGGCCGCACCCATCGCTACAACTCGGTACGCAGCGAGCGTTCGCAGATTTATAGAAACGACCGAAGGGTCGCGGTGCGGGACAATGCAGTTCGCAGCAATCGAAGCGTGGCCCAAAGAAGTGCCACTACTTCAAGAAGCAACCGCTCGGTAGCCAATCGCAGTGATGCCGCACATACACCCAGCAGGAATTCTGTCACCCAAAGAACGGTTACTGAAACCCCACGCAGTCGCACAATGACCCGAAGTACCCAAACGTTTAAAAGTCCACAGCGTAGTACTTCGGATCGGTCGGTGGGCCGAGCGTCATCAAGAAGCGGAAACAGTATCGGCTCAAGAAGTTCTTCATCGAGGAGCGTGAGCCAGGCACCGGCTAGAAGCAGAAGTAGTTCCGCGACAAGGAGTTCTACTTCTTCCTCCAGAAGCGTAAGCCAGGCACCTTCTAGGAGCAAAAGTAGCGCGGCGACAAGAAGTTCTTCTTCAAGAAGCGTGAGCCAGATGCCGGCTAGGAGCAGAACTAGCGTTTCCACAAGGAGTGGCGCTTCGTCAAGAAGTACGGCGAGCAGGGCGTCTTCGGGAAGCAGCAGAAATACGTCAGCAAGTACATCTTCAGCACGAAGTGCCAGAAGATATTAAAAATCGTTTTTAGGTTGGTTAGTTGTTTGCCCCCGTAGCGGATTTATTCGCTGCGGGGGTTTTTTGATAATCGACCTTCTCCAAAGTAACCTTAATGGACTTGCTAATAGGCGTTTTGCTCTTTTCAGCATAGTGATTATAGGGCACGAGCAAATTTGTTTCGGGAAAATAGGCCGCCAAATCCCCGCTCGGAATGGCGTAGGGAACTACCTTAAAATGCATGGCCGTTCTTATTGTATCGTCATAATTACTGTGGATGTTGACCACATCCATTTTTGTAAAGTTTCTTGACGCCATATCCTCCGGGTTCATGAACAGCACCCTTCGTTCATTATAGACCCCTCGGTAACGGTCATCAAGACCATAAATCGTGGTATTGAACTGGTCGTGGGAACGGATGGTCATCAGCATAAATTCATCATCGGCCAGACTGTGGTCGGGCAGTGCATTTAGCGTCAACTGCGCCTTTCCATCGGGCAGCATGTTGAAATCAAGATTACGGACGTTATTGGGCAAATAGTAACCGATACCTTTTGAACGTTCCGCCGTATTCTCAAAGCCTTTGGCCACCTTGTCGATACTTTCCCGGATCAAGGTATAGTCTTCGCCCATAGCTTTCCAGGGTACGGAGTGTTTTCCTTGAAAATAGGTATCCGCCAGTTCGGCGATCAGTTCGGGTTCGCTGTTGATGTTTTCGGAGGCCGGTTTTAGTAGTCCCCGGGATTGGCGAACACGGCCCATGCTATCTTCCATGGTGAGATAGCGAAGGCCGCCGTTTTTCATATCCTTTTCCGAGCGGCCGTAGGTGGGCAATATCAATGCGGTTTTGCCGGTCACGAGATGCGTACGGTTAAGCTTGGTACTGATCTGCACGGTCAAATCGCAGTTTTGCAAGGCCTTTGCGGTATATTCGGTGTCGGAAGCGGCCATCAGAAAATTACCGCCCAGACAGATAAAGACCTTGCCCTTTCCATCGTGCATGGCCTTCATGGCACCGACGGTATCGACTCCTTCCATGTCCGGGGGCACGAAGCCCAAATATTTTTCAATACGCTGGTTCATGGCCTCATCGACAAAATGCTGGATGCCTACACTGCGATCGCCCTGCACGTTGCTATGGCCGCGAACGGGACAGGTACCGGCACCGGGTTTTCCGATAGATCCCTTCAATAAGAGCAAATTGACATACTCCTGAATATTGGCGACGCCATTTTTATGTTGGGTCAGTCCCATTGCCCAACAGACAACGATCTTTGATTTTTTGGCAAGTAGGAGTGCGGTGTTCTCGATTTTTCCCTCTTCTACGCCGCACTGTTGTAAAAGCTCGTTTTCATCATAGTTTTCAATATCGATCATCAAACTTTCGTAACCGGACACATATTCCCGTAAAAACTCATGATCGAAAACATCCCTCTCCGCGGTATCCATGGCCGCCAGTTTTTTGATCAGAAGCTTGATCAGGGGGATATCCTGATTAATACGTACCTGAAGATGGATATCCGCCATATCCTCTCCTCCACCTATCCATCCCTTTATATTTTGGGGATTTCTGAAGTTTACGAGCCCCGTTTCCTCCAAGGGATTGATACTGATGACCTTTCCACCGTTCTTCTTGCACTTTTCGAGGGCGGAGAGCATCCGCGGATGGTTCGTACCGGGATTTTGTCCCGCTACTATTACGACTTCCGCTTCGTAGAGGTCTTCCAATTTGATCGATCCCTTTCCGATACCTAGGGTCTCGCTCAGAGCTATCCCGCTGGACTCGTGGCACATGTTCGAACAGTCGGGCATATTGTTCGTACCGAAGGCCCTGGCGAACATACCATAGAGATAGGCCGCCTCGTTGCTAGAACGTCCGGAGGTATAAAAGATGGCCTCATTGGGGGAATCCAGTTTATGTAGTTCTTTGGATATCAGTCCGTAGGCATCCTTCCACGAAATCGGTTCGTAGTGAATGCTTCCGGGCCTTAACACCAAAGGCTCCGTAAGCCGTCCGAATTTGTTGAGCTGGTAGTCGGTGAGCCTGGACAATGCTTCGACGGAGTTTTCGGCAAAAAACGAGGTCCCGATATGCTCGGTGGTAGCCTCATCGGCCAAGGCTTTCGCCCCGTTTTCACAATATTCGGCAACGGGAGACGGATTTTCCGGGTTGGGCCACGCGCAGCTCGGGCAATCGAAGCCGCTTTCTTGGTTCATATCGAGCAGCGCCCGCATAGATCGCACGATACCCATTTCCTTAAAGCCGTGTTTGAGGGCTTCCTTTATCCCCAACATACCGGCGGCGTGGTTAACGGGATCCTTAAACTCGAAATTATCCGAAAAATCTTGTGAACCGTGGATAGAAACGTTCCTTTTAAAGCTATCTTTCATTTTTCCCGCGCATTAATTACTTCGTCAAAACCGTATTGAGCCATCTTTGAATCGATGTAATTATTGGACTCTGCATCCATATCTACCAAGACATTCCCATACTTAAACTTAGAACGATAAATCATTCAAATAAAAATAGTGATTGAACCAAGGTAAAACAAATTCGCAGAATCAATTATTTTTTTAGGATTTTGGTCAGCACCCCAAAAACATCCTCAGAAATCTTAAAACGATAAAGGGCGCCGATATACAAAGCACTGATCAAAATACCTTTCAGTATAATATTTAGGACAGGATGGAAAGGGAAATCCAAAAAATAAAAGAGAACACCGATGCCTATCAACAATACAGATATTTTCAAGGTTTCGTTGGTAAAAGGATGGATACCGAATTTGGATCTTACATAGATCAACTTGATGGTATTGTAGATAAAAAAAGCGGAGAAACTGGCGATGGCGGCACCGTCGAGTCCGTATTTGGGGATGAGCCATAGGTTGAAAAGGATTGTCAAGACCGCCAAAAGTGCGCCCATGAACAATATGGCCCGATAATAGTCGGAGGTATAGAGGATGGAATTATTGTTTCCCAAAAGCGCATCATATACTTTGGCCAACCCCAACCAAACGAAGATGATAAAACCGTCGCGGTAGGGTTCTGGAAGCATTTTGTAGAGGTCATCCAAATTCAATAAAATAAGGATGAACAGCAATCCGGATACGATGTACAGGGTCAGTGAACTGCGCTGGTAAAGTTCTTTTAGGGCCGGTTTGTCCCCTTTATTCAATAACTCCGCCGTCAACGGATAGGTAATCTGGTGCATCGACCGCGAGGGCACGGCGATGACCATGGCGATAAAACCGGCTACGCTGTAATAGGCCACGTTCTCGATTTCGATGAATTGGTTGATCATTACCTTATCTATCTCCAGCAGGACTATCGCGGCGGAACCTCCCAAGATAATCAGAGTGGAATACACCAGAATTTTCCATGTATTTTTTGGAAAAGTAAAGACCATTCGGGGCCTGCGAACACCGAAAGCGTAAACGGCCATGATGAGGGTGCGCAGCAGATAAATACCGACCGCAATGGGGATGAACGCTTTTACCGCTATCAAATCAAAATATAGGAACAACAATAACAAGGTGACCCCGAGCCTTGAAAAGACCTCTTTCATGAAATTACCGAAAACGGACCGCATCCGCACTCTTGCCCAGGCGTAAAAGACCTCGAAATAGGCCATCGCCATACCGATCCAAAATATAGGCCAGATGTACTCCTTTACGATGGGGTTTTCTTTGGATAAAAAATTACCTATGGCTTCATAGGCTACAAAAGTCAAACCGGCAATAGGAAGAATCAGAATCAAGGGAAGGAAAAGCATCAGGGTCAAAAAGCCGTCCGTTGTTCTTTCGTCTTTAAAACTACTATAAAATTTAATCAAACTATTCGGGACCCCGAAGGCCAAAACGGGCATTAACACCATTGCTGCGGAAAGTACAACGTTGACCAGTCCGTAATATTCATCGGACATGAAGTTGGTATAAAGAAAAAGTACGTTGACCGCCCCCACCCCAAAACCGAGGTAGGTGACCATGGTGTTGTTCAAGGATTGTTTAAGGACTACACCCATCTATTAAAGTAATTTAACTAGTTGTTCGGTAAGGGTCCTGCGACTGTATTTCTCGATGTTTTTTGCCTTTGCAGATAAATTTTGTTTTTTGAAACTGGCGTACCAGGCCAAAACCGTTTTTTTTAGTCCGTCGTGGGAATCGTAATCGTAAACGGCACCGGAGCGGGTTTTTTGAATGATTTTTCCGGCTTCCCAATCTTTGGGGCCAAGTGCCAGAATCGGGCGTTGGGCGGCCATGTATTCAAAAAGCTTTCCTGGGATGATGCCTTTGGTTTCTTCCGAGTCTATTTCGACCAGTAATAAAACTTGTGAAGTTTGTTGTCGGCGCTGTGCCTCGGCATGTGACCCGTAGCCGCGCATTTTGACGTACGGGCCGAGTTCGAAGCGGTACAGACTGTCCATCACGTCTTTACTTACGACGCCCATGAATTCCAGTTGCAGGTCGGCGCGGAAGACGGAGTTCTCGGAGGCGATCTGGGACAGTACTTTCCACAAGTTTTTTGGGTTTCTGTCCGTTAATAGGGATCCGATATGGGAGATGGTGAAGTCCTTGTCCAAATGGGCGCCACCTTCGTAATCGGTATCATGGCCATTGGTGATGACGGTGATAGGCTGTTGCGTAATTTGTTGGAATTCCCTTTGGGTCGCCGGGCTGGTGACGATGATCTGATCCGCCTGGTTCACGACCGAACGCTCCAATTCCTCATGTTTTTTTTGGGAGGATTTGGTTAGTTTCAATTTTTTATGATATCCGATGGATGTCCAAGGGTCCCGGAAATCCGCCAACCATCGTATTCCTTTTTTCGCTTTTAATTGCTGTCCAATCAAATGGACGCTGTGCGGCGGTCCCGTGGTGATTACCGTATCGATTCCATCCTTATCCAGTACCTCGGATAAAAATTTCACCGAGGGCTTTATCCAGTATTTTCGGGCATCGGGAATAAACAAGTTGCCCCGCACCAACAGCATCGCCTTTTCCAAAACGGATTGGTTCTTGGCCTGTATTATGCCCGAACTGATACGCTTTGTTTTTTTATTGGATAGCAGTTTGGCCAGACCGTAAGGTTCGAACAAGGGCTGTTTGTAGATGGTAATGTCATTTGGAATTTCCTTTTCCAAAGAGGCATCCTCTATGGGATAATGGGGATTTTCCGGAACGTAGACCACAGGTTCTATCTCGAAATCCCGTAAATATTTCACGAACTTTAACCACCGCTGTACGCCGGGCCCGCCCGCGGGCGGCCAGTAATACGTGATAATCAAGACTCTTTCCATGAAAATATGATGTTGATAACCGGGTAAATGTCAAAAGTGAACTTTGTCGATTGAAAAATTTAAGGTTTAAATGTGCCGTTGGCACGTTCAAACCTTAAACTATGCCGTGCTAAGCGTTTTCATCCTTGCGCGACCGGTAAAACGTAAATCCGATTCCCCCCAAAAGAATCAAGCCAAATACTATCGAACTGGCCAAGGCAATCTGGCTTCCGGTTTTGATTACCTGGGGTTCGAATTTGAATTCTATGGTGTGTTGACCCGCGGGTATTTCTAGGGCGCGCAAGGTGTAATTGACTCGAAAATGGGCTGCCGGTTTCCCGTCGATATAGGCGTTCCATCCTTGGGCATAGTACATTTCCGAAAATACGGCCACTCCGTTGTACTCATTTTTGGAGTTATAGGTCAAATGATTGGGGGCATAATCGGTCAATAAAATGGTGCTCAGGGAGTCTACTTTAAAATTGGAACCGGAAACCTCTTTAGGCATTTCTGCAGTGGCCACCGCTACGATTTTCGTTTTCAAGGTATCCAAGGCCTGTATTTCGGCATCCGCATTTTCGACCTTGATCAGTTTTTCAACGAACCAGGCATTGCCGTTCGCCTCGGGATTTACTGCGGGATAGGGTTGCCCTTTTTCATCCTGTTGCACGACATATTTGACATTGAGCATGTTGAGTACGCCCATGTTGCCCTTGTAGATGTGGAAACTGAACAGGTCTTCCAAGCGTCCCGGTTTTGCCGCATGGTAACCACCGATGGATTGGTGGTAGTACGACACGCGCGCACCATTTAGTCCTTCTGATGGATCGTAGACCCTAAAAATGCCTTTGTCCTTATTGATCTGTTTGTCCAAAGGGGTTTCGGGAAAAGGCTGCAACATCTTGCGTTTGGCCACAAAATCGTCGTTATCTACATATCGTTTATCCACTCCCACCAAATCGGCAACAATCAGCAACCCTAGGGCGACAATGGCCAAATTGGAATTTAATTTATCCTTTATAAAAAACCAAAGGGCAATAGCGGCTAATAAAACATAAATCAAAGAGCGAAAAAGATCGCTATTGTACACCGCTTTTCTATCCGCTTGTATAAGGGATACCAGTTCATCGCCGTAATTCTTTTTCAGGAAGGCATCGTTCGGGCCTTCGAAACTGAACATTCCTTTGAACAGGAATAGGCAGACGCCCAATCCTAGGACAATAAAAAAGGAAATTTTCAAAGATTTTATTTTCTGCTTTTTTTCTACGGGCGTGCTAAAAATTTCCCGAAGTGCCAAAATAGCCAGAATGGGAACACAAAGTTCTAAAAGCACCTGGGCCGAAGAGACCGCCCGAAATTTATCGTACAGCGGGAAGTAATCGATCATAAAATCGGTCAAAGCACTGAAATTCTTTCCCCAGGAAAGAAAAAGGGATAACAGGGTACCCCCCAGAAGCCACCATTTCGCTCTTCCCTTTACCATAATCAGACCTAAGATAAAAAGGAAAAAGATAATGGCCCCGATATATGCCGGTCCGGATGTACTCGGTTGGTCAGCCCAATATAAGGGCAACCCACTGGAAAAGCTCAGCGCCTGACTGCGGGAAATACCTTGATCGATCAAGAAATCATAGCTTTTGGAGTTCTCTCCAAGGTCTTCCCTACTCGATCCACCGAAAAGACGCGGCACAAACAAGTTCAGCGATTCCACGATGCCGTAGCTCCACTGGGTAATGTATCCTTTTTCGAGACCGCCGGTATTTTCCTTCGTCGAGCCATCCGGATTTATGGTGAGGTCCGATTTTCCGCGGGTACTCCAATCCGCATATTCCTTGGTAGCCATTAGACTGGTCGTGTTGGCGGCGATACCCAATCCCACGGCAACAAGAAGTAATCCCACCGCAGTGAAATATTCTTTTAAAGTTTTTCTACGAACGGCATCTACCAGATAGGCCACGCCCAAGACAAGAACCAGCAACATAAAATAATAGGTCATCTGATAATGGTTGGCCCTGATTTCCAGAGCCATGGCGATGGCGGTCAATAAAAATCCCCATACATACTTTTTCCGGAATACCAGAATGATACCTCCCAAAAGCACCGGCAAATAGGCCAAGGCGTGCGCTTTCGCATTATGGCCAACGCCTAAAATAATAATGAGGTAGGTGGAAAAACCGAAGGCCAATGCCCCCAGTATGGCCAATCGAAAATCGACCTTCATACAGCAGAGGAGAATGTAAAATCCTATAAAATAAAGAAAAAGATAATCCGCCGGACGCGGTAAAAACCTGATAAAGAGGTCCAGTTTCTTTACATAATCATGGGGGTAGTACGCGCCCAATTGGTAGGTCGGCATGCCCCCGAAGGCGGAGTTCGTCCAATAGGGTTCATCGCCGGTTTTTTTTCTGAAATCAACCTGTTCTTTGGCCATCCCGGTAAACTGCTCGATATCGGATTGCTTAATGACTTTACCCTGAAGTACCGGGTAAAAATAGGCCAAAGCGGCAATGACGAAGAAAACAATAACGAAAAAATGAATGAAAAAAGCCTTTAATCCCTTTTGCATAAATATAATTAGCGGGTTCTAAAGGCAAAACTAATCAATTTCCTCAAAGTCGATGTAGTCCCCGACCTTTTCGGAAGTATTGTTCTTTGACGTTTTGTTAGCCGAAGGTTTCTTGTCGATAATAACATCGCCGACGCGCTCTTCATTGCGCGGATTTTGCTGGACAAATTCCCCGAATTTTTCCTTAAAATGTTCCTCCGTCTTTTTGGCGGCGTACCCAAAAATCTTGGGAGCGAACATTTTTACCAATATCTTCAATCCGTAGTAAATCAGTAGGATTACAAGAATTGTCTTTAAAAATACCATAATAGTCGCTTATTGATATATCAAAAATACAAATCTAACGTTGTATTGTTAGGATTCAAAAGCTAAAATAATGGTAAAACCGGTTTCCTGTAGGCACTTGCAGTCGCAATTGGCAGCAATTTCAATGGAACGATTTGAAAACCGCCAAGACCCATTGTGGGGCTCAATGCCTTAAAAATACACCTGTTCATTGCAAAAAATAGAACTGAATTTAACTCAGGCACATCGATTGAAACAAATTTAAAAACACAGCAGAGACCAATACATTGCGTCTCTAGGATTTCAAATTTCAGCATGAAACATCTCCTATACCTGATTACGCTCACCCTACCCCTGACCGCCCTCGCCCAGTACACCGACGTCATCAATTCGAACCGGCCCGGACTATCGGTCAGTGCCTATGCCGTGGGGAAGAACGTGATCCAATTGGAAGCGGGACTCTTCTATGAACAGAGCGACCACACGCTTTTGAACACCGAGAGCAACATCTGGGGCACCGATATTTCATTACGCTATGGACTGCTTTTTGAACAACTGGAATTGAACTATGAGGGTAGTTATCAAAACCAAAATATCACTTTTACCAACTTTGGAACCTCCGAAAATCTTACGGATTTTTCCCGGAATCGGCTGGGCCTGAAATATTTAATTTACGACCGGTACAAATCCGAAGAGCGCAATAAGGCGAATCTTTACAGCTGGCGGGCAAACAATGTTTTTCAATGGAAGAATCTGATTCCCTCCGTTTCTGTTTATGGTGGGGCTACTTTTAATTTGGGAGAGAATCCATTTTATGTGGGCGACCCGAGTGTTTCCTATCGCGGCATGGTGGCGACGCAAAGCAAACTTACGCCGAGGTTCGTTCTGATAACCAACATCGCTTACGACCGGATCAGCACCGATTTTCCCGAATTGAGCTATTTGGTATCGCTATCCCACGCCTTTCGGAACCCGAAATGGAGTGCATTCTTGGAAAATCAAGGTATTCAGAGCGACCGATATTCCGACATCCTGCTCCGTGGCGGTGTGGCCCATTTATTGACCGAAGACCTTCAGGTCGATTTCAACCTAGGCGCCAGTTTTAAGAACACACCATCCCGAATCTTCGTGACCATGGGTGCCTCGTACCGCTTCGACCTGCACACCGACAAAGCCATAGCTATCGACGATCAAGACGCGGACGGCAATGGTGGGGCGATCAAGAAAAACGCTATGAAGAAGAACAAAGGGAATAATGAAGGTGGCGCGGGTGCCGAAGACATCGATTTGGGGCCTTCGAACAAGCAATTGAAAAAAATGAGGAAGGCCGAGAAAAATAAGAGTAAAAATAAGCGGGATGACGATAATGGGGAGATAGAGTTTTGAAATTTGAAAATCAATCACCAAAACGCAAATTCAATCACCAAAACGCAAATTCAATCACCAAAACGCAAATCATGTACTATTCGGTTTGATTATTTATCCATTTGTTTTCCTTCCCTCCGCAATAATTCCTAATATTGAGTACACAAAATGCACTACATGATTACTCTAAAGGAAGCCACATCAAAAACTGAAATAAAACAGTTTGTAAAGTTTCCCTTTACCCTCTACAAAGGCTCACCCTATTGGGTACCGCCGCTGATTGGCGATGAGATGGATACTTTTGATAAAGAGAAAAATCCCGCTTTCAAAACCGCCCGTATGTGGCTCTTCCTCGCTTATAAAAGCAATAAGATCGTAGGACGGGTGGCGGCCATTATCAACACGCTGGAGGTCGAACAACAAAAGATTAAAAAAATGCGCTTCGGCTGGTGCGATTTTATCGATGATTTCGAGGTTTCTAAAGTCCTAATAGATAAGGTAACCGAACTCGCCAAAACCGAGAAGATGGATCACGTCGAAGGTCCGATAGGCTTTTCGAATCTTGACAAAGTAGGTGTACTGACCGAAGGCTTCGACAGCCTCGGTACAATGGTTACTTGGTACAACCATTCGTATTACCAATCGCATTACGAGCAATTGGGACTTAAAGTAGAAAAGGTGTATGTTGAAAATAGCATGCCTACGGCAAACGCGGATCCCTCGTTTTTTGTCCGTATTAACGAAATGGTCAAAAAAAGGTATTCGCTACGGGAGGTCAATGTGCAAAACAAGAAAGAACTTTTGCAGTATGTTGACCCCATGTTCGACCTACTCGACCTTACCTATAGTGGGTTGGCCTCGTACGCCCCGATTTCGAGCGAACAGCGGGAGTACATCAAAAACCGCTTTATGAGCTTCGTAGATCCTGAATTCATCAAGTTCGTGGTGGATAAAAATGATAGGCTCGTTGCCTTCGCCGTAGTCTTGCCGTCTTTTGCGGAAGCCCTTCAAAAGGCCAAAGGAAATTTTTTTCCGTTCGGATGGTATCATTTGCTGAAGGCCCGGAAAAACTGTGACCGTGCGATTTTTTATCTGATCGGTGTGCATCCCGATTATCAGAACAAGGGCGTGACTGCTATTATATTTAATCAGTATTACAAAACTTTCAACAAAAGGGGAGTTACGACAGGTGTACGGACACCGGAGCTAAGCGACAATATTGCAGCACGGCAGATTTGGAAGCATGTGCAGCCGACAGTCCATAAGAGGAGGTGTACCTACCGCATGGAAGTTTCTTGATTGCCCTGAACTTACATGGCTATGCGGTAAATTCAAGATCGCAGATTTTGTCTCACTCTCCCATCGCAGCGGCAACTGCGGCAGACAACTTCTTGTAGGTACCATTTTCCAAGCGGTCGCGAATCGCGGAGAAAGCCACTAAAGTCTCTTGGATATCTTGCAGGGTATGCGTCGCAGTGGGAATCATTCGAAGCAAAATCAAGCCTTTTGGTATTACCGGGTAAACAACTATGGAACAGAATATTCCATGGTTCTCACGCAAGTCTTTTACCAAGGCCATCGCTTCGGGGATGCTACCGTTCAGGTAAACGGGAGTGACACAAGAGTTGGTGCCGCCAATATTAAAGCCTTTATCCTTGAGTCCGTTTTGAAGTGCGTCGACATTCTCCCAAAGTTTAGCTTTTAGCTCGGGTTGGGTACGCAGCATATCCAAACGCTTGAGCGCGCCCTTAACATAAATCATGGGCAGGGATTTGGCGAACATCTGCGAACGCAGGTTATATTTCAGGTAATCGATAATCTGTTTGTCCGCGGCCAAAAAGGCCCCGATACCGGCCATGGATTTTGCGAAAGTGGCGAAGTAGACATCGATACCGTCCTGAACACCTTGCTCCTCGCCTGCTCCGGCACCTGTTTTTCCCAAAGTGCCGAAACCGTGGGCATCGTCTACAAAGAGGCGGAAAGAATATTTTTTCTTAAGCGCAATAATTTCCTTCAATTTGCCTTGCTCCCCACGCATTCCAAAGACGCCTTCGGAAATTACGAGAATACCTCCACCGGTCTGCTCGGCCATTTTTGTAGCACGCTCCAAGTTTTTCTCGAGACTGTCGATATCGTTATGCATGAACGTAAAACGTTTGCCCATATGAAGGCGGACACCGTCAATAATACAAGCGTGCGAGTCTACGTCATAGACTATAATATCATCCTTGGAAACCAAGGCGTCGATGGCGGAAACCATCCCTTGATATCCAAAATTCAGTAAGTAAGAGGATTCCTTTTGCACAAAATCGGCCAACTCCTGTTCCAACTGTTCGTGAAATTCCGTATGGCCGCTCATCATACGCGCCCCCATGGGATAAGCAGAACCGTATTCCGCCGCTACCTCTCCATCTATTTTTTTAATTTCGGGCAAATTCGCCAGACCTAGATAATCGTTGATACTCCAGGTAATCACTTCCTTGCCTTGGAATTTCATTCTGTTCGAAATCGGGCCTTCAAGTTTGGGAAAAACAAAATAGCCTTCCGCCTGCGATGCCCATTTGCCCAAGGGTCCTTTATTTTCCAGTATTCTGTCGAATAGATCTTGCATTGATTTTCTCTTAGGATTCGATTGCAAAAGTAAGGGTTTATAGGGAATATTTAAGGAATATTTATCCCCAAAAAAAAGCAACGGTGTTGATAACCGTCGCTTTTTTAATTTCTTGATTTTAGGGAATTATTCCTTAATATACTGTATCTCCTGAATCTCCTCCACGGCCTCGATATCGAGAAAGCCTTGATCTTCCATCCATTGATCGCTATAAATCTTGCTCATGTAACGGGAACCGTGATCGGGGAAGATGACCACCACATTATCGTCCGCGCCAAATTCGCCGCGTTCGTTCAGTTGTTTTATAGCCTGTATGACGGCACCACTGGTATAGCCCGCAAAGATTCCCTCAGTGTGCGCAATTTCACGGGCGGTATGGGCACTTTCGGAATCCGTCACCTTGATAAACTCATCGATAAGATCGAAGTCCGTCGCCCCGGGAATCAAGTTTTTACCCAACCCCTCAATCCGATAAGGATAAATTTCTTTAGAATCGAACTTTCTTGTTTCGTGATATTTTTTCAGGACCGATCCATAGGCATCCACACCGATAACCTTAACATCCGGGTTTTGTTCTTTCAAGTATTTGGCCGTTCCGGAAATCGTTCCTCCCGTACCGCTGCAGGCTACCAGATGGGTGATATGGCCATTGGTTTGATCCCATATTTCCGGGCCGGTACTGACATAATGGGCCTCAATATTCAATTCGTTGAAATATTGGTTGATATAGATCGACCCCTGAGTCTCTTCGTGCAGCCTTTTTGCCACCTCATAGTAGGACCTTGGATCATCGGCGCTAACGTGAGCGGGACAAACATAGACTGTAGCGCCCATCGAGCGTAACATGTCTATTTTATCCTTGGAGGATTTTGAGCTTACGGCCAGAATACAGTCATAGCCCTTGATGATACTGACCATGGCGATACTGAAACCGGTATTGCCGGAAGTGGTCTCTATAATGGTACTGCCTTCGGTCAAGATTCCCTTGCGCTCCGCCGCTTCTATAATATACAACGCGATGCGGTCTTTCGAAGAATGACCGGGATTAAAGGCCTCGACCTTGGCAAAAAAATTGCCGGTAAAGCCTTTGGTGATTTTATTGAGTTTGACGAGGGGCGTATTTCCTATAAGCTCTAGGATGTTGTTATAAGCCTTTATCTTATGTGCCATACAGAATGTCTGGTTTTGGAATCCCCTAAAAAAGCGAGGGAATTAACCAATTCTTAATACAAAATTACTAATTATTTTGGAAAGCTTGCTTTTGAAACGGGAAAAAGGACGTTAATTGCTACGCGCCCATCACTTTTTGTCTTATACCTAACTTAATAAACGTCGGGACGTGTAGCGCCATAAGCAAAGCGAAGCATTACATCTTCCCCTCCAAATCCAACAAAAAAGTATATTCCTTAGCTACTTCCTTCAAGGCCTCAAAACGCCCGGAAGCCCCACCATGACCGGCATCCATATTGATATCAAAAAGCAGCTGGTTGCTATCGGTCTTGACATCCCGCAGTTTGGCCACCCATTTGGCCGGCTCGAAATACTGGACTTGTGAATCGTGCAGCCCCGTAGTCACCAACATATTGGGATAGGCCTGTGCCTTGACCTGATCATAGGGCGAATAGGACTTCATATAGTCATAGAATTCTTTTTCATTGGGGTTGCCCCATTCATCGTACTCCCCGGTAGTCAGGGGGATCGAATCATCGAGCATTGTGGTAATGACATCTACGAAAGGTACCGCGGCAATAACACCGTTGTAAAGCTCAGGCGCCATGTTCAGGATCACACCCATCAAAAGTCCACCCGCAGAACCGCCCATAGCATACAAATGATCGCCACTGGTATAGCCTTCGGAAATCAAATATTTGGAGCAATCTACAAAATCGGTAAACGTATTCTTCTTTTTCATTAATTTCCCGTCTTCGTACCAAGGCCTACCCAGATACTGCCCCCCGCGAATGTGGGCGAGGACATAGATAAAGCCCCTATCCAAAAGGCTCAAACGGACCGTGGAAAAATAGGGATCAATGGTCGCACCATAAGATCCGTAGGCATATTGCAGGACCGGGGTGTCCTTACTGAATTTTGTGTCCTTATGGTATACGATGGACATGGGGATTTTCACGCCATCCCGAGCCGTGGCCCAAATGCGCTTCTCCTCATACTTGTTCTTGTCAAATTTGCCCCCAAGTACTTCCTGTTCTTTTTTAATTTCCTTTTCTTGCGTACGCATGTTGAAATCAACGACCGTAATCGGGGTAGCCATTGAATTATACCCATAACGCAGGATCTCGGTATCGATATCCGGATTTTGGCTGACTCCTGCAGTATACGTCTCGCTGTCAAAGGGCAGATAGTAGCTATCAGAACCGTCCCAACGAACGATCTTGATTTTGTTGAGTCCGTTTTCACGCTCCGAAAGAACGTAGTAGTCCTTGAAGATTTCGATATCCTCCAAAAGCACATCCTTTCTATGCGGAATAAATGCCGACCAGTTCTCCGAAGCCGTATTTTCCTCCCCTACTTTCATCAATTTAAAATTGGTTGCGCCGTCCTTGTTGGTAAGTACATAAAAATGGTCACCGTAATGTGATATGCTATATTCGAGGCCCCTTTTTCTGGGGGAGAACATTTTGAACGCCCCATCGGGTTGATCGGCACGTAGAACTTGGAATTCAGAGGTCAAGGTACTGGCCGAACCGATTATGATATATTTTTTAGATTTGGTTTTGTATACGAACGTACTGAAGGTATCGTCCTTTTCGTGAAAAACGAGCTGGTCATCTTCAGAAGAAGTGCCCAATTTGTGCTTGTAGATTTTATCCGAACGCAGGGTTATCGGGTCCTTTTTGCTATAGAACAAGGTTTTGTTATCGTCCGACCAGACCGATCCGCCGGTCGTATTCTCTATCTTATCGTCGTAAATTTCCCCAGTCCGTAAATTTTTTATTTGGATGTGGTACTGCCTTCTGGAAATCGTATCCACCCCAAAAGCGGCCAGCGTATTATCAGGACTCACAGCGATGCCGCCAATATCGAAATAGTCGTGCCCCTCTGCCATTTCGTTACCGTTGAACATGATATTCTCTTTCGCTTCTAAAGTTTCTTTTTTTCGGGAGTAGATAGGATATTCCTTTCCCGTCTCATAGCGGGAAATATACCAGTAGCCTGCCTGTTTATAGGGCACCGACTCATCATCCTCCTTAATTCGGGATTTCATTTCGGTAAAAAGGGAATCTTGAAAAGTCTTGGTATGCGCGGTCAAAGAAGCGTAGTACCCATTTTCCGCTTCCAGATGGGAGATGACCTCGGGGTTTTCACTATCCTTCATCCAATAATAATCATCGACCCTGACATCGCCGTGCTTTTCTAGTTTTTCGGGGATTTTTTTGGCCACTGGAGCGGTAATTTCATCCATATTTTTTTCTTGGCTATGACTTGAGAGCGCAAATGTAAGGCATAGCGCAAAGATTGCTTTGTTTTTAAATGATATGTTCATCTTTGAAAGTATCAATGTGATTTTCCATTCGAGGGAAAAACGGCCTTTTCCCAATCGCCATTCGCTAAGTACCCAATTAAAGTCTTTTTGGCGTAGGGCGCATTGCGACAAACGCATGGCATTTATCAGCTGACAATTTAGTAAATTTGGACATATAAATTTTAAAAACTACGATTATGTTCGGAGATATGATGGGGATGATGGGGAAACTCAAGGAAACCCAAGAAAAAGTGGCTGCTACCAAAAAGCGACTGGATACGGTGCTGTTGGATGAAAGTTCAGCGGAAGGTCTCGTAAAAGTTACCATAACCGCCAATCGACAAGTGAGGGAAATCAAAATTGACGATAGTTTGCTTGAGGATAAGGAACAATTGGAAGATTACCTGATCCTGACCCTCAATAAGGCCATCGAAAAAGCCACCCAAGTGAATGAAACCGAACTGGCAGCGGTCGCCAAAGAGGGAATGCCAGATATTCCGGGGATGGAT
>NZ_JBGTHY010000079.1:0-1875 GCF_041745955.1 Pricia sp. | reverse complement strand
CCCGCAAAGCCCGAAATGGCGGTTATGAATACGGATTCGTGCAAGATCATACCTACAATCTCCCAAGGTTTGGCGCCAAGTGCCTTTCGAATACCGATTTCTCGGGTACGTTCCTTGACCACGATAAGCATGATATTGCTTACCCCGACCACCCCGGCAATAATGGTACAGATGCCCACAAACCAAAAGAAAAGTTTCATGTTGTTGGATAGGGTGTAAAAGCGTTTCGCCTCTTCCATGGGGTTCCATATTCCTACGGCACTTTCATCATCGGGAGCGACCGTGTGGGCAGCGTTCAAATAGTCACGGAGTTCATTTTTAAAGGTAACGGACTGTGCCACGGCATCCTCAAAATTTTCCCTTGGCGGGAGCATATATACCAGCTGTCCCAACCGATCGCCACCATTGAACACCAGCTGTGCCGTGGTATAGGGAATAAAGATCCGGTCTTCTTCCCGTTCGCCTGCCCTATCGGCAAAAACACCAACGATCTTGAAGGGTACACCACCGATCTTGATGGTTTCACCTATGGGGGTATCCACTTTATCGAAGACATCCTTTTTTATGACCTTACCGATTACGGCCACTTTGTTTCGCCGTTCTTGGTCTAGATAATTCAGGAAACGACCTTCATGTATCGTAGCGTTCTCTATGGGCTGTGACCCCGCCGATGTTCCCAAGACCCGATATATCAACGCTTCGTCGCCATAGGTCGTGGTCGCGCTATCGATATAGGCGAATTGGGATGCATGCTCAATGTTGCCTCCCATCTGGTCGACAACGGACCTATAGTCCCTATTGCGAAACTGTATCCGTCGACCGGGATTCAAGCCTTTGTATTCTTTGGATGTAACTCCCGCCCAGACCCAGATACTGGTCGAAGCATCGCTTTCGAATTCCTCGGCGATGCCATTGCGCATGCCTTGGCCGAAGCCCAATAAAATTACGAGGATGAATATACCGGAAGCTACGGAAAGCCCCGTGAGGAAAGTCCGTAATCTATTTTTACGGATGGTATCGAAAATTTCTTGCCACCTTTCGATGTCGAACATGAAGTCGGTGATTTCCGAACCTGCGAGAGGCTCATTGATTGATGAATACGACGGGGACTACCGTGTTATAAGAGACGGATTAAAAAAAGTCTTGTTACATCCAAAGACCCTAAAAAAATGTTAAACTTCTTGGGCGGTTTTTGGCTTCATCATTTTATACACAAAATAACCCAGTATGGCTATAGCAAGGTAAGGCATGGCCATAAGATAGACAATCCCATTGTTTATGCCTTCGGCCGTCGAAACATTGCCATCACTTTCCAGTACGGCCCGGCACATGGCACATTGGGCTTCCGTTACCTCCGGAAATAAGAAAAATGGAATTCCTATGACAACCAAAACAGTCTTTTTCATACGCTCAAGTTACATAATATGGGGAAATCATCAAATAGACCACTACCCCGCTAATCGCCACATACAACCAAATGGGAAAGGTAATCCTCGCCCACTTTCGGTGACTTTTAAAATTTTTCAGATAGGCAAACGTGTAAGTTTTAAGCACCAAGGGGACTATGACTATGGATAAAATGATATGCGAGAGCAAAATAAAAAAGTATATATAACTAATAGCCCCTTCCCCGCCAAAGGATGTAGATTCGGAAGTCATGTGGTACGCTATATACATCATCAAAAACAACACCGACAACCCTATGCAAGTCGTCATCAGATATTGGTGCATCCGGCGTTTACCGTTCAGGATAGCCCAAAGGGCAATGACCAAAAGGAATGCGGTCAGTGCATTTAGCGAAGCATATATCGGTGGCAAAAAGCCTAATCGCTCAACATTCGGTATCTTGACAGTGAACAATACCGCAACCACAAC
>NZ_JBGTHY010000078.1:0-8429 GCF_041745955.1 Pricia sp. | reverse complement strand
AGCCATCGGTTGATGAACAGTATTCCGGTAAGTAAGATTATATTGGCCACTACAAAGAAGACTATTTTTCTTCGGTAGAGCAATCTGGGAATCAGAAAGAGGGTGTTCAAGTAGAATGTCGACGCCCAAAAAACGTTCATGACCGTGTTCAGATAAAGTATCTTACTTACGAATACCGAGCGTGGGCCACCTTCTTCGGCCTGTAGCGCAAAAATATATGGTAAAGAAAAAAGCGCCGCCCAGACTAAAATGTGTAGGGCTACTCTTTGCTGTTTTTTTGAGGATGTAAAATTAAGTTGCATTAAAAGGGATGATATGAATTGCCAAGATAATCAAAAGAGCGGAAGGCTAACGGATGAAAATTGAACGGACTTTACAGCACAGTTAATAGCTGAAAGCTTTTATAACAGGAAAACGGCCCTTGGTTTACTTCAATGACCGTTTTCCACTAACAAACAAATTTACAGTTCGGAGTCCACTTCTTTATCCAATTGAGATGTTCTGATAATAGGTCTCTTCGCCGTCTGCTACCCTAATGGTATAGTTGCCTTTTACCGCATTTTCAAAATTGAAGGCTTTGCCAATAATCAGTTCGCCTTTGATCGATTCCTTATAAACGATCCTGTTACGGCTATCGACGATTTCGATATCAACTTTTTGCTGATCTCCATTGAATAGGTTGACAAACACTTTATCGCCTGTTTTTCTAAAAATCGGTTTAGGCGAGTTCTCCTCTTTGTTCGCGATCGTTACCCCGCTACTGTTCACATTAAGCGTGTAAACTACGGATGATACCGTATTCTCAACGGTAAAATAATAGGTGCCGACCGCAAGGTTTTTCAGGTTGAACATTTTGGCATAATTCACATCTAGGATATTCTCCGAATAAATGGTCTGTGCATTCTCATCGATCAATTTGATATTCAATGCATTGGATTGGGCATCCATTTCAAGAACAAGGCTTTTTGAATCGTCTGCGGATTTCAAACTGATTTTAGGATTGTTTGCCATACTTGTCATTGTAACAAACGTAAGGGCTAATACTACGGAACTCTTTAGAAACTTTTTCATGATATTTAATTTTAGGTCTGCTTTAGTGCAGACGGTTATTACTGATTTACAGGACAAACGTACGCCCCAAAATCAGACATTTTTTGAGAATGCGATGAACCCGAAAAAGTCTGCGATGAACCTCTCAAGGTTTGCTGTGATCCATTTTGGGGATTCGATAATTGGAAGGAGTAGTGGTGTTCTCTGGGAGGCAGGAACTGTTGTATAAAACTAGATTAGCATTTAATTTAGTAGGGTTGGAATTGATTTAAGAATCCATCTATCAATAAAATTCAGGAGCTTTTTCCTTGCTAATCTGTATGCGTTCTTCGGAGGAGGGGGTCAATTTGTCTTTTAGGTTGATCGACAATATTTTCTTTTTCCAAACGTACAGAAATTCCGTTTCTGATAATATTCGGCTGTCTGGACAAGGCCTTACTTAGATGGTGGAGGAATATCTCGTTTTGGAAATTTAAGACTGTCCGCAGGGTAGGTTTCTTTCAGGTAATTCATCTGTACTTTGGCCCATTCCATAATCGTTTCACGTTGCGCATCAGAGAGGTTTGCCTCTTCATGCAAACCTAAATTCGTATATGACGGTAATGGCATTTCTTTTTCTTCTACCATTTCAATGATTTCTTCAAACTTATGGTTTTGAACAAAGAGCGGTGTTTTGGTAAACTCAGAAAAGTTCAAATGTTTTTTGCCGTCATCGATATGATGATCAAGCCACCACGCAACGGGTTGCACATTCGCATACCAAGGATATTCCGTTTTGTTGGAATGGCAATCGTTACAGGAAACCTGCATGAGATGATTTACATCGTTGGGTACCTCATATTTTGTAGAAATATCATAAGTACGATCATTCGATTCGTTTTTATCAGGACGGATGAACTGAATAATGATCAATATAATTCCCAACCCGATTATAGTTTTTTTTATCATTTTGATATCAGTTTTAGTTGTTATACAAAATTGTAGCCCAAGTTGCTTCCGTCCTCATTTTTTACAATATTGAAATCAATTTTTTTCTCTTCCTTGAATTTTTGGCTACGGCCTATGACAAGAACAAGTAGTGATAAACTTAATAGTTGTAGCGATTTTTTTTGAGTTTTCATTTTGAGTTCTTATACGATTTAAATTATAGGTCGTTGACCAAGGCGAACAGTTCCTTGTCCAGTTGCGGCTTGACCTCACTAGCAAGGTCAAGGTGCATGGTTGCCGTATTTGTAGAATTGTAGGCAGGCCATTCCGGCAAACCGGAATGGTTGGGGTTTCCTGTCTTGGCAAAATTGATCCAGGCTTGGCTTATCGTATCGGCGAGTCCGTGTGCTTCCTGTCCACCGCCGGTCATATTTTTGGCGCGTTCAATGTTGTCGAAAACAAAGGGAAGTTCCATGCAGTGCAGGGATTTGTATTTTCCGTCGAACACGGGCGATTGCCATGTGAACAAGTACATATAGACAGGTGCGCCCCCTTGAAGGGATGATTTTTCGTTGGCCTGTTGCCCGCCCCAGGCCTGAACATCGTGTCGACATCCAGCAAATCCTTTGGGTCTGTATCCATGGGATACGCTTTTTTGACCGCCTGTATGTAGGCATCCGCCTTTTCCTTATACGTTTCCTTGATATGGTTCATTATGGTTTCTTCGGATGCCCCGACAAAACGCATGTTGGCAAAAGGGGCAAATTCATTTTTAACTGTGCCGATCAATAAAGGGATGTCTTTGGAAAGTTCAAAAACCTCTGGGGCGAACAATGGATAGGGCAGATTTTCCCCATCACGGCTCGGGCCCCAATTGAGTCCGAATCCCATGATAGGTTTCCCCTCGGCCTTCATTTTATCCTCGATTTTATTTAGGGCCTTGGTGCCGGCCGCACTTAGTTTTTCGAACGGAATCGTTTGTAGGCTATCGACCTGATTTGGGGTCAGACCCAGTTCCGCCATAACCTCGGCACCAATGGCCTGTGTATCTGATTTTTCTAACATTGCGGTACGAAAAGAGCCGCTTTGGTTGACCGCTTTATGGAACAGCCCTTTGGCCTTTGGCATCGCCAGTAGGGTATTCACTTTGGCACCACCGCCCGATTGCCCGAAAATGGTCACATTATCTGGGTCGCCACCAAAGTTGGAAATGTTCGTTTTGACCCATTCGAGGGCTGCGACCATATCCAAAATACTGTTGTTGGCGGAATGCTTGTATTTTTCGCCGTAGGCGGAAAGGTCCAGAAAACCCAAAATGTTCAATCGATGGTTAATGGAAACCACGACCACATCGCCTTTTTTACTGAGATTTTCACCATCGTACGAGGGAAGTTCTTGACTGGATCCTGCCGTAAAGCCGCCTCCATGGATCCAAAAAAGCACGGGTCTTTTTTTGCTGTCACCAATGCTAGGTGTCCAAATATTGATGCGCAGACAATCTTCGTTGGTATAGCCCCAATCGTGGTCGAAAACGAATTCGGGTTCATCCTGTACTTCGGTGGTCGGGGTCATCAAGGGAGCGACCGGGCCGTAGGTGGTCGAACTTCGAACGCCCTCCCACGCGGAAGCTTTTTTGGGAGGCATAAATCGCTCCGTTTGGGCATAGGGAATACCCTTGTAGGTACTGATTCCATTGTGGATATACCCACGGACTTTCCCCGATTCCGTATTCGTCACGGCGACATTCTCGCCGGTCTTGACTTCGCTCTGTGCCAAGAGGTTGTGTTCCGAAAACAAAAGGGTAAACAACACTAAAAATCCAATGCTTTTTTTCATATTGGTGTGATTTAATGTTTCTTTGGTCATGCAATGCCCAGATTTTTTTAGCAAATAAATTTATCCTAAGTCATGGATAGGGATCTAAAAAATCCGTCAACGACGTTTTTTGGCAAGTGAACAACATGTAAATCGAGGGAATGTGGACAGGAAAGGATTATTTAAACCCAATTTCCTTCAAACCCTCATGGCTAATTTTAATGGCTTCCAACGGTTTCAGTCCGTCGAAGGTCATGTCTTGTTCTACCATATAGTATTCCATACCCGAGAGGTCTTTTTTGGCCAAAATGCTGGCAAAATCTATGGTTCCGGTTCCAACAGGCGCAAACCGGCCTTGGTCGTCCATATCTTTCACATGCCATATCTTAAACCGGCCCGGATATTTTTCAAAATAGGCGACAGGATCTGCCCCGGCCATGGTAACCCAATACAGGTCCATCTGAAAGTTGACGAATTCGGGATTACAGTTTTCCAACAGATAGTCGATGGTTACGATGCCATCCCCGTCTTTTTTGAATTCAAAATCGTGGTTGTGATACAATAATTTGAGTCCTGCTGCATTGGCTTTTTCACCCAAAGTATCGAGAATTTGGGCCAAGTTGGCCGCCCCGCCGGTCATGCTCATGGTTGCCTGATCGGATTTAAAAAGTCCCATTGGCGGCACCGGGACCACAAAATATTCGAATCCCGCGGCCTTGACATCGCCCATCATGGCATCCGCATTTTCCAACGTTACGGAACCTTGATGGGCACTGATCGGAGTTAGTCCCAGTTCCGCCACGTAATTTTTAAAATCGGTAGGTGACATCGTATAAAATTTTCCATCGGCATACCCGGCGGACTCGATATTCTTGTAGCCCGCAGCTGCCACAGCTTTGAGCGTACCTTTTGGATCTGTTCCCATAGTGTCCCGGACGGTGTAGAGCGCCAAACCGCCGAAATTTTGGACCTCTTCTGTCACATCTTGGTTTGTTTCCGTGGCCTCTTTTGCTTTACTCGGTGCTTCTTTGCAAGAAATAAATAAGTTTAGTGCAAGTGCTAAAATTGAAATAGGGAGTGTTTTTTTCATGTGTATTTGATTTAATAGGTTAGTAAAACTGGAGCTACTGATTTTTCAAGGAAAAGAACTGAAAATGCTTATACCGTTTCCATTGGTATTTCGATGCTTTGTGATTTGAAACTATATAAGTAAGGCGCCTTGTGCGCCCCTCCGCCAAATAATTTTTCGTTCCGGACAAGAATATCCTTGGACAGCATTTTTCGCTGAAAGGTGGTTCGGAGTAATTGTTCTTCCAGCACGGACTCATATACTTTTTGCAAATCTTTCATCGTAAATTTTTGGGGTAGCAGATTCATACCTAATAATTTTTTGTCTAGATTTTCTCGAAGGGTTTCCAAGGCCTTGTCAACAATGTGGTGATGGTCCATCATTAAATTTGGCAGACCATCCAAAGGGTACCAATTAATGGAATCGGAAAGTTCATCCGGTCTTAGATTCACCTTTTCATAATTGATAAGCGCATAATACCCAATAGAGACAAAACGATCGAACATCCAATAATCGCTATCAACTTTATATCCATTATTTTTTAAGATGGTCCGCATGACATCTGGCTCGGGGCGGGAAATATCCCCAAAAGTGTGGAACTGTTCCAAGTAGATATTCACAAGTCCAGTTCTTTCCTGTAGCCCTCTTTTTACGGCATCATCCACATTTTCATCCCGTTTGACAAAGCCGCCGGGAAGGGCGAAAAAGTCAGTATTGTGATATTCCAACACAAGAATTTTTAGCTGTTTTCCATTAAATCCAAAAACCACGGAATCATACGCCAAGTGTGGCATAAATTCTTCATTTGACGGAGGTCGCAAACTTTTTTTTTCTTCCAAAAAATTATTTTTATTCAAAAGAAGGTTAAAATTTGATAAAAACAAAGTGTTATTGTAACAAATTGAGACAATAAATATTTAATATCCTTTTTTCGATTGAACGTTTTCGGAAATCTGGCACACCCCGAACTCAGCGCAGAGGCACCTTACAAGGCATCGGGCAACTACGGGCAATTGGATCAGCACATGGCCTTGCAATGGGTGCAGAAAAACATTGCAGCTTTTGGCGGAGATCCTAAAAAAGTAACCATCGCAGGCGAATCCGCAGGTTCTATTGGGGAGAGTGCCCAAATGGCATCGTCCTTGTCAAAAAATCTGATCACGGGCGCGATAGGTGAGAGCGGGGCGGCCATCCATCCGACCATGGCGCCCGTACCTTTGGCCGAAGCCGAAAAACAAGGGGATGAATTCCTGAAAAATGCGGGGTATACAAGTATGGCAGATTTCCGAAAATTGAGTACTAGGGAAATCTATGAAATGTATAATGAGTCCAAACGCTTCGGTTTTCCCATGGTCATCGATGGGTATTTCTTGCCGAAATCCCTTCCTGAAATATTTGAAAGCAAGCAGCAGGCGCAGGTGCCTTTGATCTTAGGATGGAATTCCGCTGAGATTCCGGGCGGAGCCTTTACCTAGGGGCCGATTAGCAATGATACCAAACCTCCCGTGATGATTATCGATACCGAAAGCAAGATGCAAAAGGCTGAAAACGATGCACGATATCTATTTTTGGATAAAGCCTATGGAAATTGAGTTAAAAACTTCATCGAGATGCTACGGGGTAATCCGTTAAACCACTTGGTACTCTTGCTTATAAGCCATAGGAGTTTTCTTTGTTATCGTTTTAAACTGTTTGTTAAAATTGGATAAAGTCTGAAAACCACTCGCATAACAGGCTTGGGAAACATTCATTTTCTTTTCTATCAAGAGTTTGCAGGCATGACCGATCCGTATTTCGCTTACGAATTCTGAAAAAGTCTTATTGGCATGTATCCTAAAATATCTACTGAACGAAGTTGGGGTCATATTGGTAAGAGCGGCAAGTTCGGCAACGGCCATTTTCTGCCTAAATCTTTTCATGACGTAGACATAGACCTTGTTCATACGTTCGGTGTCGCCCTCCCTTAAACTATTGGTATATCCGGCACTTGCCAAGGGCCTTAGTTCGTTGCTCTGGGATAAGATGTTCAAGATTTTGAGTAATTCCAAAACACCGTCGAAACCCTGTAAACCGAGCAGTTTTGAAAGCATTTTATGGACTGTTTTTCCGGTTTTACCCGTTACGTCCAATCCTCGCAGGCTTTTTTTGTACAACTGGCGGATGCGTATCGTTTCTTCCTTTTGCAATAGCGTATTGCCCACAAGATTTTCATTGAAATAGACCACGATTCCCTCGCAAGGGTTGGGGGTGTTTACCGCTGCCGTTTCTTGATCGCTACGCCATAAATGGGGCAAATCGGGACCGGTAAAGGTGATATCGCCCGGCTTAAAAGGTTTCACATTATCCCCGATGAACCGGGTACCACTTCCTTTTAAAACCATAAACAATTGGTATTCTGGATGAAAATGCCAATTGGGATCGAAAATAGGTTCTTTCAAATGTTTTGCCACAAAGGCATGTGTCTGTGGTATTGGTGATTTTTGTAAGGCAGATTTCATTGGATGCGATATGTTATTTGAACAACTAATTTATCCTTAAAAATACTAAAATTTAGATTTAGTGATATAATAAAGTCGGAAATGGACAAATGAAAGTCCGTTTTCAGTCAAATTTATGGCTAATATTGTTGACACGTTTTATCTAGAGGGCCATGAAAACTATTTTGAAAAGATTTGTCTGCCTACTTCTACCCCTAATTTTTTTAGTTGGTTGTAAATCCGATGCTAAAAAGGAATTTGCCGATGACACCCCAAGGCGTATAGAGTTACTTTTTCTGGGTCACGAACTTGAGCATCACAATTCACGGGCCTATTTCCCGATTTTGGCCACCGCATTGACGAAAGAGGGTATCAACATAACCTATTCGGAAGAGCTCAATGACCTTAATGCAGCAAAACTAAATTTATACGACGGCCTGATTGTTTACGCCAATCACGAGAGCATCCAACCTGCCCAAGAAAAGGCATTGCTCGATTTTGTATCCGAAGGCAAGGCTTTTATCCCCATACATTCCGCCAGCTTTTGTTTTAAGAATTCTCCCGAATACATCGATCTGGTCGGTGCCCAGTTTATGGAACACGGTACGGGCACCTTCAGCACTACCATTGTAAATAAAGCACACCCTGCCATGCAAGGTCTGGAGGAATTCTCAACATGGGACGAGACCTATGTACACGACAAAATCGCGGACGATATTACCGTGTTGATGGAACGTGTGGAAGGAGACCATCGGGAGCCGTGGACCTGGGTAAAACAACATGGAGAAGGAAAGGTTTTCTATACCGCTTACGGCCATGATGAACGCACTTGGAACAATCCGGGATTTCAACAGTTGATGAAACAGGGTATTCTTTGGGCGGTAGATGCCCATGCGAAAAAAAACTGGGAAGCATTTTCCAAGGATATTCCAAGTTTAACGTACGAGGCGCGCGATAGCATTCCGAATTACGAAAAGCGCGATCCACCCCTAAAATACCAATTGCCCTTATCGCCTGAAGAATCTTCAAAAGTGATTCTAGTGCCCGCGGGATGTGACCTGCAACTTTTCGCCTCTGAGGCCGCTATCATC
>NZ_JBGTHY010000077.1:0-10865 GCF_041745955.1 Pricia sp. | reverse complement strand
AGGATGGGCTACGCGGTTTTCGACAACAGCGTTTTAGCGGGAAATCCTCGTTTGTCCAAAGCTTCGATGTAAGAGTATCGCTGGGTAGGATCCGTAACTCCATCATTCCGATTTCTTACGGTATGTACGGAGGGTTTGATTATGATAGGGTGTGGTTGGCCAGCGATGGTTCCGGAAAATGGCACAATTGTCCAGGAGGTGGACTCTATTTTAACATTGCCGGTTTTACCATCGCAAACTTGGCCTATTTTACGACCGATGAGGGAGGACGGTTCAATTTTGCCTTGAGTTTGGCCTTCTGACCAAAGAATACGCCTTTTCCCCCTTTTTATGAGAAATGGATGCAGTGAAAAGATAAACAGGAACATAACAAGTGGGGCATGGAGAGATAGAAAAGGTCCAATGAACTGATAATGTATATGCGCAACGAGGATAGCTATAATGAATCCCGAGATCCTAAAACCGAGTATTTTGTAATCCTGATCAATTTTTGTTATGCGGTATACTTGCTTGGGAGATAAGCTGAACTAATTTGGTTATTAAGCGTTACAACCGATTTTTTAAAAAGTCCCATAGAACTAACGTTTTATGGGACTTATCTACCAAGAGATACAGTTCGATGTCTTTTTCGCCCGTTTCTGTGGAGCGACCTGGGGAACCTCAGCGGCAGCTTTTCTGAGTCATCTACGTTGGTTGCCGAACGGCCGGACAACTACAACATCGTCAACGAGACCCGTCGCGAGCTGGCCAAAATGCTCGATATCGACTGCTTCAAAAGGTATTCTTCGGAGAAAGTGCCTTTCTAGCGAGGCAAACCTCGAGGTGTTAACCCTATAAAGAATGAACGTTTGCCAACGACGTACAAGAACTATTAAAACGGTTCTTACCCAAGACGCCTTGTGCAATGAAAAGGGACGGGGTTGACATGCTGGTATGACAGCTTGCCAAAAACTACCTTGGAATCTCAATAACCTCGGCCAGCTCCGGGTTCAGGGCGTTTGTTATTGCCCAAAGGGTTCCGTCTTTCCCGAACGTGATTCCTGTGAGACCCGGGATTTCGGAAGCCACGACCTCCACCTCCAGTGTAGCAAGATCAATGGCGCTGATCGTGCCTCCAACTCCTCCCCCGAGTACCTCAACGGCAAACCAGCTCAGCTCATCAAGTTCGGCGACGTAAAGCTTCCCGTCTTCGCAAAACACCAAATCTATGATCGAGGTGAAGCCACCGTCGAACAACTTCTCACTGCGCGCGCCGGTCCCACACTCCTCCCCCGAAGCATCGGGCGAAATCCGCCAGATGTTCGATTCGCCTGCAGGGGCCGGAAAACCTTTGAGTTCGCCAACATAGTAGTACCCGTCGGATCCCACCGCAACAGAGGTAGGAACGGCCTGGGCAGGTATCATCTCCGGAAGGTCGCAGATGGATGCGAAGTCGGGATTGGGACACCCGACCAGGCTCTTGAGATTGGCCGTTGACACCAGCTCATCGGGGAACAAGGCAATAACCTCGATATTACCCTGTTTATCCACGCGAAGCAGGTCGTTGCCCCCTGAATCGGTAACCAGCGCGGCATTGCCCCCAAGGGATGCGACGCCGAAGGGGTTGGAATCCACGCCGGCGCCATCGGGATCGTTCGCCTCCTCATAGGCGAACAGGTTGGCAATCAGCTTTATATTGCCGTTCGAGACCTGATGCAGTCCCTGACCGGTGTCGGTAATAGCTCCGTCCTCCCCTCCGGCGGCTCCGGTGGTGGCCCACATAGAACCGCTTCCGATGGGTGCGATGTCGGTGACACCTGGTAGGGGTATCTCAATGACCCCTGAGGCATTGGCAATTCCGGCGCCGGAATCTGCGACCAAGATATTACCGTTGGGTGCCGTCGCAAGGCCGAACAACGGTGTGGTAAACCCCTCGGTACTCGATTCTTGAGGGGCACTAATTGTGCTGGTGGCGGTCGGGTCGACCGAGGGAGCCTCAGTGGCCACTGGCTCCTCACTACACCCTGTTACGAACATGAACAATAGAAAAAGTAAACTGCAAAGCGATAGATTTTTCATAATTACATTAATTTAGGTTGATGAAAACGTAATAAGATATAAGGGGGATAAAACTGGAATGGAACCATTCCTAACAAGCTGTAGCGGGGTAGCCAGTAACCATCACAAGTGCTTCTAAAAAAGCAGAAATAATAGACTGCAAAATGTCAGTCGGCACATGGCCGGACCTTACTATAACGTATTGAAGACCAGCGCCTGATAAAGGTATCGTTTTTAAAGAATACAGCAAATAAAAAATCAAAAAAAATTGACCAACGGTAAGTAATAATACGAATCAAGGTTAATATATTAGTTTTAAAAGCTGCCGCCAGTCTTCCGTATGTGTGCAGGGTCAGACCTTTGGTCGACCTGACCTTGCTCGCCTTTTGGATGTCGGCTTTTTCGATGAGCCAGTTGAACAACGACTCTATGGGCTGTCTTATCTTCGAGAATGTCCTTAAATGCAGGTCGTTGGCGGCGCGATCGAATTTCTTCAGGACCTCCGACATCCCCTTGACGGCCTTGACCGGTGTCAACATTTCAGACCCGAACCTTTGGGACATATCCCGAAAAAAGCCTTTGTCGTTGTATATCTTGTTCCCGAAGAAGGTGCGCCCCAATATTTCCGCCCAGGCCCGCTTGTAGAGGGCCAGGTCATTTACCGAGGCAGGGGTGAATATGATCTGTTCCGGATGTGGAAGCCCGCCCGCACGGCAGAACCCCAGGGCATGTAGCTTCATCCCGGAATAGTACATTCCCTTGGTGGAGCAATTTCCCTTATCGGCAATTTCCCTTGCCACCGTGCCCTTACGCTTGCCGGAACAGGTAATGATCGGCATCGAGTCCAGCACGCTGAGCTCATTGGAGATATCCTCCAGGGCAAAATCCGAACAGAGCGACTCCACCAGGGAGTTCATGACATGGGAAACCCTGTTGAGCCTGTTGTTGAAGGCCTGGTAGCTGCCCAGATCGGGAAACCAGTCCCCCAGATAGCCCGTTGCGAAACGGTGAATCTGCTTTATCCTGAAAATACCCTGATAGTGAAGGGCGAACAGGTATATGGTCATTATTTCCTGGTCCGTGAGCTTGGGCTCACTGTTGTTGCTGAACCGCTGACATGAATATTGCAGCGAGTCCTCATATTTTTCACTGACATAACAATAAATTTTTACCAACTTGTAATCCTTGTTGGTATCCATTTGAGAGGGATGAACTGGATGGACATGGCCTTAATAAAAGATGAGAACATTATTGGAGATTTTGACCAAATTACCTACATCAGAGCCAAGACCAAAGACAAGTTGTTCTCTATCAAAATAACTCCACCTCTTAGAGAGATTTTAATTCGGTTTTATAATGCTGAAAATGAAAATCAAGATTATGTTTTTCCAATTTTATCAAAAGACAATTCCAAATATCAAGTTCACGAAACCATCACGAACAATCTTAAGAGGCAGAATGTTTACTTAAAAAGAATTACTTCGGAATTAGGGCTTCCACCATTTGCGATATATACCGCAAGACATACCTAGGCGAATATATTAAAACGCAGTGGCGCTCCTAGTAAGTCATACAAGATAGTCTAGGACACACTACTGAATCTATGACCCAAGCTTATTTGAATTCATTCGAAACTAGCGTAATCGACGATTATGACACGCAGTTCATGGAATAATTTAACAGGAGAGATTTTCCCAAAAATGGTGATTAGATAGGGGGTACTTGGTTGTTTTGCCGAAGATTTTAAATTTTTCAACCGGCCCCAACGCTCTCAAGGCTATTATTTTTAACTTGGATGAGAAAATGAGCTTTTGGAATGCCCATCCTGACATGACAAAACTAACAAAGTCGTCGTCGCCATATTCCAAACTTTTAGGTTATGGTTTATATGTTTTTTTTGAAAATCGATTATCTATCCTTTCAATTGCACTAAAAGGTAAAGAGCTTCCAATATTTTGCGTTCAAACCTGTTGTGACCAAGTTGGCTCATAACTCGAACGTCGCTGTTTCGAGTCCAGTCCCCGGTACTAGTAAAGACACTGGCTTCCGGGAGATTGGGGGCATTTTTTATTAAATGGGTACAGAATAGGTACAGAATTAACTTTTCAAACTATAATTTAAATCTCCATTAGCTATTAAATCGTATTTAATTTTTAAAATTGACACTTCTTTATACTATAGCCGATTCGCTGGCTTTACCAATTGTGCATAATTTTTGCAATTTATCAGAGAGTACATAGAGAATAGCATACCCATAGCTTACTCACCTTCCACTGCACTCCTTATAATTACATTATCACCAACATAAATAAAGCCTTGATTAATTGGAGCAAGGTCAATACCAAAAGTTATTGCCTGATTATTCGACCTCCGTATTCTGGCCAGGGTCGAAAGTGGTTCAATGTTTGGATTCTTCAAAGCGGTCTTGGGATTGATTGTTATGAATATACATCTTTTGGTACGCTCTTGTACTTTAAGCCTGCAACCGTTGATACTGATTTCCGTCCAATAGTCTTCCTCGAAAGGTTCATCACCATCCACGACGATATTGGGCCTAAAATTTTCTGGTCCGACCTTATAAGGTAGCTTGGAGTTAAGGTAGGCCAAGGTCTTGAGATTGATTAGATGGACAGGTGCGGAATCTACATAGGTTGTGCAAGGCTCTTTTTTTCTCAGTCTATTTCCTACCAATGGACCAGAACCTGCGGCAAAATAGATTAACCTGAAGTTGCCCTTTAGCACGTCTGATATCCACTGTGATGAATCACCGGTCAAAACCGCACCGGCCACTTTTTTTCCGAACAGGGTAGCTGTTTTATCGGCATAATCGGAATATAAGATTACGGGGATACTTACTTCATCAGGTGATTTCAATATAAGCCTACCGTTCTTTATTTCAGAACTTATCCGTACCAGTTCCGGGAAATCCCTACCGGTTATAATTCTGTTCCCGTTATCGATTACGGCCACCTTCCGATCATTCTTTAGGCCCGATAGGCCTATTTCGGCACGTTTCAATCTATTACCTTTTGAGGACTTTAGGGGATACTCATAAATATCGGTAACAATTGTGGCCAATGTAAGGTTTCTTAAAGTTCATTTTCATCGAACATTTCCGTCATATTCTCGATATCGGCAACGAACCGAGTATTTTCCCCTAACGCCAGAATCCAGGACTCTACCAAAATTTTACTGGTTGCGTTACAGGCCTGAAGTCCGTATGAGTAGGGTCGGATGCCCGAGGTATGCGTAAAGGTAATATCCATAATCCTATCGTTCGGAAGGCCATCCTTCCCGATGATGCGGTAGGAAGCATCTACATCTATTCCGCCAGTGTACATATAACTGCGGTTCTTGTCCATGAAAATGGACTCGCTATCCAAAGTCTCCCGAAGTTCTATGAGGATGTCCTCGCTCTCAAATTCCGCCCTGGCCTTCCGTAAATTTCCCATACGTACCAGCGAAACAAATGGAAAATCTTCCAACTGTATGCTCTTCTGGCCTGCACAATTGATGAACATCGTATATTGCATCGTTTCGGCCGATCCATCTTTTGCTTCGACCTTTATCCGTGTTTTCCCATCAGTGGGGGCGTCCTCCTGTACCTCGACTCTTCCAGGAATCAGTTCGATACAGCCTGCATCGTGCAGCGCCAGAAGGATATCGGCCGATGAAAGGGGCAATGCCGCGATAACGTTCATTAGAAACGACATTACCTCTTTTTGGAAAAATAGATAATCCTCGGCCGGCAAAAGCTCGGCATGAAAATTCAGGCAATACATCAGGTCGTCCAATGTCTCCTTCCAATGAATCGGCCTATTGTTCAGTACGGAGTCTCGTGCCGCAATCATTTCCTTCTTCATGCCCTCGAAGGAATCGGTATATTCATGGTCATCGGACATCATCCTTACAAAATCCCCGAATCCAAAATCTGCCTTTTTCATTAACTCGGCCTTGTTTCCCAGCCCATCTTTTTCCAAGGCCTCCATCAATGCACTTCGGCAGACCTTGTCAAAAAAGGTATCGATCCTTAAGAATCCCTTCGCATCCAAAATCGATAACAATTCCTCCCTATCGGTATGTCGGTAAATCTTGCGCATCGGTTCCTCCTGTTCGTACTGCAGATGGGGGAGCCAGCCCTCGGCAGAATGCATGACGACCTTGAATTTTTGCGCATCGCTGCGAAGATGATAAGTCAGCTCTTTACCGTTTTTGAAGAACTTTCCGTGACGGTGCGCAAGGGAGGTCGCTACGTCGAAGGCGCTCAGGGAAGCTCCAAGGGTACCAATTGTAAAATTAAACGGTTCTCCTTCCTTTGGTAATAGTTTATGAATGGGCCAAGGTGAGCCATAATATCCTTTTTTCGGTCTGTCCTCTTCTTTCCAAGCGTGTCCGGTGGCGATAACGACCTTAGAAAAATCATGGTGAACCCCATTCTCGGTCTTGACCGCAACACGTTGTTTATCCGTAAGGAATTCAATATCCCGGACCTCTGTTCCCGGTACTTCCTCGATATGGATTCCCCCGCTTTCCAACTTATGGATAAGGGTCAGGTATTGCTCCCGTAGATAGGAGCCCAGTGCCAATCTGCTATATACCTCCGACTCGTCGATGGGAAGCTCCGTTACGTTCAGTTCCGAGAGAACGGAGCTGTCCTGTTCCCGCAACCAATCGGCGAATGCTTTAGGGAGCTCGGGAATCTCCTCCGAGGATATATTGGCAAGGTTGTAAATGTCGGTAGTTTCCGGGCTATATGGCATACCCATACCCAGATAGCCTCCCCGTTCAAAAATAGTTATGCTCTGGATTTCGTTCTTAAGTACTTCTAAGTTATCCTTGATGTGTTTCAAAAGATAAATAGCGGTGGCTCCCGAACCGATGAGTGCCAAGCGATTTTGTTTCATAGGGACATTTCGGTTTTGGAAATCAAAATTAGACAAGTGTTTTGACGTAATTAATGCAATATCCTATTACTATTGACCTTAAAGCTAAAATTTTGGCCTCCTATAATTCTAAATCGAAAGCTATTGAACACTTTATCCCTTATACTAAACTACCATTCTTTTACCGGAAAAATAAATTGCAGGATTCTGATTCGACCTTAATCTCTGAAAATATGTTATAATCCATAAGGATTTTACACATTAGATGCTCAACCAAAACTATAATCATGGAAGATTCAAAAAGGAAAAAAATCCTTAAAAAATTTGCGAGGATGAAGAAGTTGGAAAATAAGCATGTGGAGGACATGACCCCGAGTAATACAGCTTGATGTATCCCTATCTTAGCAACTTATCCTATCCGGATTCGTGTAACCAAAAATAGGAAATCTAAGTTCTTCAAAACAATTTTTCATGCCTTGCCTGAAGAATTTGACGAAAAATCAGAACAGTTTACCAAGAAATATTCAAATCACATTCAAAGTAATCGTGTACTTCTAAAATTCAAGGATCGTGCCTTAAAAGTTTATGCCGATCTTGAATATAAAAATGAAGATTTTTCGCTATTGGATTTTGAAGGAGCTTTTGTATCGACCGCAAAACCAAAATATATAGTCAAAAATTTCTTCTATTTCTGGGACGAAATAATAGAGGAGCTCAAATCTGCCGGCAGAACTGGTGATGCAACAATACACGACGAAAGTTTAAAAGCACTTAAAAAATTCAATGGTAGCACCAAGCTCGAGTTTCAACAAATCAATTTTACTTTTCTCTCGAAATACGAAAATCACTTAAGGTCACGTGGTGGCACGAACGGGGGAATCAGTATCCGTATGCGCTGTATAAGAACAATATTCAATAAAGCTATCGATAGAGACATAACGTCGATCCAGTACTATCCGTTCAAAAAATATAAAATTTCCAAGTTGAAAAGCGACCCCAACAAAATCGCACTTGATTATTTTGATGTGATGAAAATTATACAATGGGATCCAACCGAGTATTCCCACCTAATCGACAGCCACAATTATTTTGTTTTTAGCTTCTATACCCGTGGAATGAACTTCACGGACGAAATGCTATTGGAATGGTCCCAAGTGGGGCACAAAAAGATTCTCTATACGCATTCCAAATCAAAGGGTAATTTCAGCATAACTATTCTTCCTCCGGTTAGAAAAATATTGGATTACTACAAGAAAAATACATTGGGCACCAAATATGTATTTCCAATTCTATTAAGGGATGATATGA
Source organism: Pricia sp. (assembly GCF_041745955.1). Taxonomy (NCBI): domain Bacteria; kingdom Pseudomonadati; phylum Bacteroidota; class Flavobacteriia; order Flavobacteriales; family Flavobacteriaceae; genus Pricia; species Pricia sp. The sequence goes on along the minus strand of NZ_JBGTHY010000077.1, from coordinate 2,637 downwards.
CACCAATTCAATCGAGCATCGCAAGAAAAAAACCCGAAAAAAATACAATCAGGATTTAAAGGAAATCGCATTCTTTTGTGAAATCGATGCTAAGGTAACCCGTTATGTGGCGAGACACAGTTTTGCGAACTCGTTAAAACAAATGGGCGTAGCAACCGATGTGATAAGTGAAGCTCTTGGTCATAAGGATATTAGGATAACACAAGGTTACCTGAAAAGTCTGGAGAATTCCGTACTAGATCAAGCGATTGAATTACTACTGTAGAAATTTGAACAAAGTAATAGTCTCCAAAGTAACTATTGACGATATTGATCAATGACCAATGAAAGTTTTAAGAAAAGTGCCATAAGAACGGGTCGTTTTCCCTCTATTTATTCTAGTAAACAGCACCGGATACAGACATTCTTAAGGTTAGGAAATTATTCGATTTGCTAAAACGTCTAACTCTAACCCAGTCACAAAGATTTGGCAATATTTACTTTTTATTGCCGAATCTTTGTGTTCATTATCTTTGTAAAAATCAAACTACTGCTGGCTGGAAGGCCAATAGCCACCCAATGGCTATTCCACCGCGACATCGTGACGTAGTTATGATGGATTCTAACATTTCATTATCGCTATTTCGTATTTTGTAAGTTCAGGTAGTAAGTTAGCGATAGTTTTAAAGACGCCCAAGACGTAGTCCCCGTATTTTATCATCCGTTTATGAAACGTCCCAAGGTCTTTAGGTTTTTTCTGGCAGCGGCCTATCCAGAAGGGCCGACATTTTTTCCTTTATCCCATTCCTTTCGGTAAGCTGGGCCTCATATCCTTCGGGATCGATTTTTTTCTTGAGCCTCAGGCCACGGTAGATCAGTTCCCCGAACTCCGTCACCCACTACGAGGCGTAGGGTTCGGTGAAGTACACCAGTTTGCGCAACAGGTGCGCGGTACAAATATTGGTGCATCCCGAACGAGGTGCGGAAATGGCTCGCCCAACAATCGTGCACCAGTACTGCGTTCGGAAGCCCAAATATCCGTGAACCTCCCGCCGCATAGAACAAATGATCCTCGGAAAATTAGCAGATCCTAAACTAAATTACCATCGGCCAAAGACCGATGAGTTTGGGTTTCGCCTAAAATCGATTAAAGAACTGTTCCGTGCCGCCATTTGCTCTATGCCAGCACAATCTTGAACGGCCCTAACCTTTGCACAAGGAAACTTAAAGTTGGAAGGGAAATACTAAAGTCTTCGCCAAAAGACGATAGATTTCTTCTCAGAATGATACATTAATTTCAAAATTTTAAGTTTTTATACTAAATTGCGATGTATAATCAATACCCAACCCTCTATTCCCAAATATAGGACTTGGACTCTACAAAAGTCTTTTGAACAGTACTAATTTTGACTTCGCCCGGCAAGCGGGAGCGACCCATTTGGTGGTGCAGTTGGTCAATTATATGAAAGAGGGGAATAATTCGACTTTGGGAGAGAACTATTTGAACGGTTGGGGAACTACCGAGAACCAAGGAAATCTCTGGGAATACGATGACCTCGCCAGATTGAAAAAGGAATTCGAATCCCATGGTCTTATCTGAGAAGCTATTGAAAAACTTTGACCCGTCGCACTGGTTCGATATTTTATTGGATGGCCCGAAGCGTAACGAACAGATGGATGACCTAAGATATACTTGGTAATCTAGGTATTCCCATAATGGGGTATTATTTTAGTATTTCCGGGGTCTGGGGATGGGAATCTGCCAACATTTCACGAAAGGAAATGTGGGATAGAATCCTTTGGTTTTTAAACAAGGTTCTGCCCGTTGCCGAGGAAAACGGTATAAAAATGGTAGCGCATCCCGATGACCCGCCCATGCCCGAACTTCGTAGTTCCGCCCGGCTTTTTTACAGCATAGCCGAATATGGAAAGTTGTTGGAGATTTCCAATAGTCCGAGCAACGGCTTCGAATTATGTATGGGAACGTTACAAGAGATGAAAGATGGTGATGTGCTCCAAACCTTGGATAGGTACAGCGCTCTTGGCAAAATTGGTTATATCGATTTTAGGAACGTCAAGGGAAAGGTCCCCTATTATCGTGAAGTTTTTGTGGATGAAGAGGATTTGGATATGGCAGCGGCCATCCGTATTCTAAAGAAGAACGACTACCCTGGCATTTTAATTCCCGACCCCAGTCCTGCAATGACCTGCGATGCCCCTTGGCACGCCAGTATGGCCTATGCCATGGGCTATATGAAAGCTTTGATCGATACTATATGAGCGATATGTGTAGCATAAACGACAAATGGACCTACAACAATATAAAGGTCATTTTTATGGAGAATGAATTCCTGAAAATCGGGATTTTGGCGGGGCGGGGTAGCGACATTTTTAAGTTTGTCTATAAACCGGTCGGCATTGACCTGATGCTCAAATTGGATAAGGATATTATTAATCCGGCCGAAGTGTTCTCCCAAGATCGAAGTACTACTAATCAATTTGAGGATTATTATTACGGGGGGATGGCAGGAAATTTTACCGAACAGTCCACCTATGGATTATCGCGGAGCCCGATTGGGGCAACATGGGGAAGTTTCCCTGATTCCATGGGACTATGCCATTGTCGAAAACACCCCTGCCGAAGTAATCCTTAAATTA
>NZ_JBGTHY010000076.1:0-7296 GCF_041745955.1 Pricia sp. | reverse complement strand
GAATCCTTTGAAATTATGCCCAATTTGATCAATCCTTCGGTGACTACCTTGCTCGCCGCTTGACCTGGAGCCTGAAAAGGCGCACCGACCACGCTCGCCTTGATTCCAGCTTCCTGGGCATCGTAAACGATATCGTAAATCTCTTTTTGTGCTTTGCTAAACTTGCCATTGGCGGGAATGGTACGGGTAACATCGGCAGTGTAGCCGTGGTATTCGGCACCCAAATCCATCAGCACCAGGTCATCACCAACTTTAGGTTTATTGTTTTCAATATAATGGAGGATGCAGCCGTTGTTCCCCCCGCCAACAATCGAAGGATAGCCCTCGTATTCCGCGCCATATTTTTTGTAGACATATTCGTGTACCCCCTGAATCTCGGTCTCGGACATGTTCGGGTGCATGGCTTTCATCACTTCGACCTGGCCCACAGCGGAAATCTCGACGGCTTTTTTGAGCAGTATCATTTCCTCTTCCGTTTTAGTTTCGCGCAAGGTGGCCATTATTTCCCCCAGCATGGCGGAGTTCAGGTTATTTGCCTCGAGATGTAGCGCCACTTTATCCTTTATCTCGCCGCGTAATTTGTTATCGGATGCATTTACGAATCCACTTAAAAGCTCATCTTTTTTTAGGTTCTCGTCCCTGCTGAGATAGCGTCCCAAAATCTGGGCCACGTTGGCACTATTTTCTACGTCTGTCGATTTTATCATGGCATACAATCGCTGTTTGGCGGGATCATAATCCGAGGGATAATTAGCTTTTTCCTTAAAATCCTTTATAAGATCGAAAAGATCGGCCTCGTTACCGGTATCCCGATAATCGTTCTCAAAATCGAAGAACATCACCGTATCAAAATCCGTAAAATTGGTCGAGGCCTTTGAAAATTCACTTCCATTGTAAACCGTTTCGAAACCTAAGGTGGACTTTGCACCTTCCACCCCCAACCGTTTACCGTTCCATTGCTCTGCCCTCGAATCACGCTCCTGAACATATAAAACTTCATTGTAGGCAGTACTGTTACCATCATTCTGGTTTTCTGAAAAAATCAGCAGCACCGCGTTCGGCTCCTTATAGCCCGTCAAATAATAAAAATCCGGGTCCTGATGATAGATATAGTCCACATCATTGGCCCGGTTGCGCTCGGCATTGGCAAAAAACACCGCTACGCTGTTCGCGGGCATCATCTTGCGTACAAGTTCCCTTCGACCTTTGTGGAAATCGGCGGACAGGTAATCCGTTGGCACCTCTTGCGCAACGAGTTGCATAAAGGTGAACAGCACTATCGCAAAAAATATACTGATTCTTGACATCTCAATCAATTTTTAAAATGAAACTATATCCCTATAATTTACAAATATTGTGCAAAATAGAACAACAAGCAATTATAGTTTGCCTAAATATTTCAATAGCTTTGCGAGATGAAAAATACTGTCCTTACCGAAACCCACATCGCCCTAGGCGCCAAGATGGTACCTTTTGCAGGCTTTAACATGCCCGTTTCTTACGAGGGCGTCAATGCCGAACATGAAGCGGTACGCAAAGGTGTCGGCGTTTTCGACGTTTCCCACATGGGAGAATTTCTGATCGAGGGTCCAAATGCATTGGAATTGATTCAAAAAGTAACGGCGAACGATGCTTCCAAATTAACAGTCGGAAAAGCGCAGTACAGCTATCTGCCCAACGAGACCGGGGGTATCGTCGACGATCTCATCGTTTACCGGATAAAGGATGAAACCTATCTTTTGGTGGTCAACGCCTCGAATATCGAAAAAGATTGGACGCATATTTCAAAATACAACGAGGGCATCGCTGCGGATATGCGCAACATCTCAGAAGGATTTTCCCTACTGGCCATTCAGGGCCCCAAAGCGATCGAGGCGATGCAATCCCTGAGTTCCGTGAATTTAGAGGATATTAAATTTTACAATTTCGTAGTCGCGGATTTTGCCGGTATCGATTATGTCATTATATCCGCTACGGGATATACGGGTTCAGGGGGATTCGAAATCTATTGCAAGAATGCCGAAGTACAGCAAATATGGGACAGGGTTTTCGACGCCGGAGCGGAATTCGGTATAAAACCGATCGGTTTGGGCGCCCGGGATACCCTGCGCCTAGAAATGGGATATTGCCTTTATGGAAACGATATCAACGACGAAACGTCCCCCTTTCAAGCGGGATTGGGATGGATCACCAAGTTCACCAAGGATTTTGTGAATAGTGATGCGCTAGACAAAGAAAAAGAGAAGGGTACCGAGCAAAAGCTCATCGGTTTTGAACTCGATGAAAGGGGCATCCCACGGCAGGGGTACGATATCGTTGAGGAGCGGGGCAAGAAAATCGGCGCAGTCACATCCGGCACCATGTCGCCCTCACTTAATAAGGGAATCGGGCTGGGTTACGTGCCATCGGAACTTTCGAAGCCCGGCAACAAAATCCATATCCGAATTCGAAAGAATACGGTCCCCGCAACCGTTGTAAAACTCCCGTTCTACAAGGGTTAAACTATTTCTATGGCGAAAGGAAGGCGAAAGAAGGACGAAGGAAACAAAAAGATTCTCATTTTAGGAGGGAGTGGATTTCTTGGGAATGCCATTTACAAAGAACTCTGCAAGTATTTCGACACCTACGGCACCTATCTTTCGGCAAGGAAGTCATTTGAAGACAACCGGCAATTCTTCCGGTACAATATGGAGGAAGACGATGTCTTCGGAATATTGGAAAAGGTAAAGCCACAAATTATCATCTCTGCTTTACGGGGTAATTTTGCGGCCCAGATACAGGCACATCAGCATATTGTGGAATATCTTCTGCAAAACGAGTGTATGCTCTATTTTCTTTCGTCGGCCAATGTTTTTGACGCGTATCGTAAATATCCTTCTTATGAATATGACAAGACGCTTTCCGAAAGCGTTTATGGACGGTTAAAGATCAAGATCGAAAATATGATGCTCAGGCTACCTCAAGAAAAAATGGGCATTTTGCGGGTCCCCATGGTTTTCGGCAATGGCTCGCCACGTATCAAGGAAATCAAGAAATTTATTTGGGAAAACGAACCTGTAGAGGTTTTTCCCAATCTTATTTTAAACGTAACCAGTGAAGACAAACTGACCCAACAGATCCATTACCTCATCAACCGCAATAAAACAGGTATTTATCACCTGGGAAGCAATGATCTCGTACATCACGAAGATTTTATCAAGGAAGTGGTCGAACGCATCGGCAATTTCAATCCTATTTACAAACGGGTCTACACCACTAACGAAGAACGTTATTTGGCGGTACTTCCCAAGGATAACAAACTGCCCAAAAACCTACAGGTGGGATATCAGGATGTTATCGATCATCATATTACAGGATAGAGAATCCTTTGATTCCGTTAAAATAAGTTTCCATTGCAGACGAACAATCCGCAACCAAAACCGTAAATTGCTTTTCGTAAAAATAACAGGAAACAAAAAAATAATTTTTTATGAAAAAACTATCAGAGAAAGACATCGAAAAAAAACTAGAAAAAATGGAAGGGTGGGAATTCGTCGACAATGCCATCGAAACTTCCTTTCAATTCGCGAATTTTAAGGAAGCCTTTTCGGCTATGACCCGTATCGCGTTTGAATGTGAGGCCCAAGGTCACCATCCCGATTGGAGCAACGTGTACAATACGCTTAGCATTAGCCTCAGCACCCATGATGCCGAAGGTGTTACGGAAAAGGACTTCAAACTGGCCAAAAGTATCGAGGAGATTATTGAAGGAACGCAGGAATAGTAGGAAGTAAAAATTTAGGCAAGCATTTATCCATGGGAAGAGCTTTTGAATTCCGGAAGGCACGAAAAATGAAACGCTGGTCGGCGATGTCCAAGGCCTTTACACGTATCGGCAAGGATATCGTTATGGCAGTAAAGGAAGGCGGTCCCGATCCGGATGCCAATTCCAGGTTGCGCGCCGTTATTCAGAATGCCAAGGCCGTCAACATGCCCAAAGACAATATCGACAGGGCCATAAAACGGGCTTCGGACAAAAATCTGGGCGATTTTAAGGAAGTTCTTTTTGAGGGCTATGCCCCGCATGGGATCGCCATTTTGATAGAGACCGCTACGGACAACAATACCCGTACCGTGGCCAACATCCGCAGTTATTTCAATAAATGCGATGGAAGCCTGGGCACCTCCGGTTCGGTGGAATTTATGTTCGACCATACCTGCAATTTTCGTGTCCCCGCTGAAGGCATCGACCCCGAGGAACTTGAGCTCGAAATGATAGATTTCGGTGCAGAGGAAGTTTTCGTTGACGATGATGGTATCTTAATCTATGCTCCCTTCGAAAGTTTTGGTGACCTCCAAAAAGAACTTGAGCGACGCAACATGGAAATTCTATCCTCAGGATTTGAACGCATCCCACAAGTCACCAAAGCCCTTTCCGAAGATGAAGCAGCCGATGTGGAAAAACTGCTGGAAAAAATCGAAGAGGACGATGATGTGCAGAACGTGTACCATTCGATGGAGGAGTAATGCATAGGAAAATCCAGTTCATCACGGAATTTGCATTTCTTTGTCCCCGAATACCATCGGGTTGCGGCCGATATTTTTTTTGTGTCGTTTTGAAGTGACATCCTTTTCAACCGCGGTTTCATAATCCCCTATCCTCACGATGTTGTCGTGTTTTGAGAATACCTGATCGGATTTATAGTTGTTGTATCCTGAAACGTCTATATTCCCTTTCAACCACTCCAAATACATTGCCGGAATATTTATACCTGCCGAGTGTGAGAACGGGTAACCCCCACCGAACCGTGGGTTCATTTCCAAAAAATACACTTTACCGTTACTTACGAAAAAATCACAGTCCATAGTACCGATATGACGGGTTGCTTTCCCGATTTTTTCGGCTATTTCGGTAAATCGGCTATCGATTGCGCTTATGGCCTTATCGGTTTCCCCTGCCCGCATGGCCAATTTTTTTCTGGCGAACGCACCGTAGTAATTGCCTTCAAAATCGTTAAGAATATCGATACCATATTCTTCACCGTTTATTTTCTCCTGAAAAATGATCTGATTTTTCGACGCATTCCATCCCATACTGGCCATCAAGTTTTTATCCATTTTGATCAAAAGCAGCCGATAGGCCAACCGCAGTTCCTCTTCGGTTTCTACCTCTTCGATACCAACGGAGCCGAAACCCCATCTAGGTTTAAGTATAATCGGAAAATTGATTCTTTTTTCATCCAAGGCCAGTAGTACATCATCGATTCTTAAAAAGGATTTTGCGGTAGGAATTTTCAAATCCTCAAAGAAAATGAAGGTCCTCCACTTGTCCGCACAAATATCGATTAGATCCGGACATGAAATGATCACTTTGGCACCATACGCCTCCAATTTTCTCTTGTTGGCCGACATAATCGGCAATTCGATATCGTTCAAAGGTATCACTAGATCCACCCCGTAATCCTCAAGAATGCGTAGAAGAGTCGGCACATAGGTACTGCTATTGAGCGTTGGTACCGTTAGGGCTATGTCGGCATCTGCCAAAGCCGCTGCGATAGGATTGCTATCCACCGCTATGGTCCTTCCGCTGTCTCCGATAATTTCCTTAAAATACCGGATCAGATAATTTCTTCTACCGGCGCAAGTAAATAATATAGTCATGTTAGGTTCTTAATTTTAATGGCCACATCTTTAAGCCGTATATACGGATTTTTCTGGTAAAGGTTCGGTTATTTATAGATAATTGACCAAGTTTACTATCCTTACAATAGTCGACCTGATGGGCGATAATTTACAAAAAGGTCTTTAAGTTTAAGTGCCTTAATAAGATTATTCCTTGCTTTCTAACGAAACTATTCTTTTAAAGTAAAAGAAGACCTGCTTGCGGTTTCCGATTTCCTGAATTCGTCAAGACTATCGGGGCCTTCGGAAAATTCGGTTTCCGAGGTCTTGAATATTTTGATAATGGTCATTAAGAGGATTTTGCAGTCCAACATAATACTTAGGTTTTCCGCGTACCGGGCATCGAGTTCCAGTCGTTTGTCCCAAGACAATGCATTTCGGCCCGAAACCTGTGCCAGTCCGGTAATACCCGGCTTTACGGTATGTCTGAGATTTTCACGGGTTGTGTAGTACGGCAGATAACGAATCCGTAAAGGTCTTGGCCCTACCAAACTCATATCGCCTTTCAAAACGTTGAACAATTGTGGTAGTTCATCCAAAGAGGTTTTACGTAAAACTGAGCCAATCCCCGTAAGCCTTTTTTCGTCGGGCAACAGTTCGCCGCGTTCGTCTCTCCCGTCGGTCATAGTCCTGAATTTTACGATATTAAATATCTTTTCATCTTTGCCCGGCCTAGGTTGATAGAACAATTGCTTGTCGATGCCACTCATCCTTAAAACCAGATAGATTAAAATAATGAGGGGCGAAAACAAAGCTATGGCCATGAGTGAGGCGAAAAAATCAAAAAATGGCTTTGTTATAGATGTATACACTATGAATTTTTTATTAAATCGATTAATGGTCTACTTGGCTATAATTGTTCACGATGAGCCTTCTTTTTCCGGACGCCAACTGCGGTATTTCATCGACATAGGATATTCCGATTTCGGCATCCGCCCCAAGAAAGCCCTTGAAGTGGGCAATAATTTCCGATTCCGCTTTCAAAGGTTTTCGCACCGCTAGCTTTAAAGTATACTTTGTACGATCTTCCTGTATAAACCGGAACTGTCTGATTTCGGGATACGATTCCAGATGATGTATATTAAATCCGGATATTACATGGTCTTGGGTATCCCATACAATATCCATTTTTCTTCCCTCGACCCTCGAAAGAACTGAAGAGCCGCTAAAGTAAGGGCTCTCCTTGGTCATAGCGGCCAAATCACCCGTATCGTACCGAATAAAGGGCACGGCATAATTGAACAGATCGGTGACCACCACCCTGCCCAACGTTCCCTCGGCTACCGGAACATCTTTTTCCGGATGAAGAATTTCGATGAAATAGCTGGCCCAATTGATCTGAAGGTTAGCGTTTGTTTGGGATAGCTGTAGGGAGAGGATACCGTTTTCTTGATTCGAATAGCGCAAATAAACCGGTGCTTGGAAGTAAAATTTCAGCTTTTTTCTAGTATCGTCGCCCAAGCCCTCGGCCATGGCGATAATCGAGGAAATAGTGGTCTTTATAGGACCGGATTCGATATGTTCGAGATACTGGCAGATATCCCGTAAGGCCGTGGAATAACTTAACACTACTTTAGTAGACCCATCCTTTTGCAATCTTTTAATAAATTGGGCCAAATAGGCGTCCGAAAAATC
>NZ_JBGTHY010000075.1:0-40794 GCF_041745955.1 Pricia sp. | reverse complement strand
GCCGATCTTACCTCTGTGGATTTGGTCGAGGACGAAAGCCGCGACCAAGCGTTCACCAAAGCGTTCGGAGTTTCTATTCCCTTGGCGGCGGAAGGCGGAGAAATTTCGCGAAACATGCAATGGTACTATGGCCCTACCGATGTCGATGTTCTATCGAAATATGAGGAATTGGGTCTCGACGATTCCATTCCCTTTGGATGGGGCATCTTCGGATGGATCAACCGCTATGTCTTTACACCCTTCTACGGGTTTTTGAGCTCGTTTTTGCCCTTCGGAATCGCCATTGTAGTCATGACCATTTTGGTGCGTTTGGTCATGTCTCCCGCCACCTATAAATCATATCTTTCACAGGCCAAGATGAAGGTGCTGAAACCGGAAATCACCGAACTGGGCGAGAAGTATAAGGACAATGCCATGAAAAAACAGCAAGAGACCATGAAGCTGTACGGCAAGGCAGGCGTCAGTCCCATGAGCGGCTGTGTTCCGGCACTTTTGCAGATGCCTATTTTTTATGCACTGTTCATGTTTTTCCCGACCTCGTTCGCACTGCGCCAAAAGCCCTTTTTATGGGCCGATGACCTTTCATCGTATGATGTGGTCGCCAATCTTCCTTTCGAGATACCTTTCTATGGGGATCATGTGAGTCTTTTCCCGATTTTGGCTTCAGTGGCCATTTTCTTTTATATGATGATGACCACTGGGCAGAATATGCCCACACAACCAGGCATGCCGAACATGAAGTTTATCATGTACCTCATGCCCGTGATGATGCTGTTCTTTTTCAACAACTACGCCAGTGGATTGAGTCTCTACTATTTTGTGTCTAACCTGATTACCATCGGTATCATGTTGGTCATTAAGAACTTTATTCTTGATAACGACCGGATCCATGCCCAGATCCAGGAGAATAAAAAGAAACCGAAGAAAGAAAATAAATTCCAGCGCAAAATGCGCGAGATGATGGAGCAGGCCGAGGAGCAGAAGAAAATTGGAAAGCGGTAAACAAAAGACCCCCTTTGCCATTTGACGGGCGGGTTCTTAAGCATCAAGTCGAATGGGTGTGATAAACAAAAGACCCCGACATTCCTGTCAGGGTCTCAAGCATCAAGTTAGATTGGTTTGGTAAGATTTGGGACTGTAAAGATGTGGGCTAAAATCAACATATCAAAAATGAAGTTGTAAAGTGTCGCTAATTGTATGTCATTATACACTATACCGATGTTTGCTATTTTCAGGATTCCTTATATCGGATAGTCACCCTAATGTTTTTCGTAAATTTGTGACCTAATACTTTTTAGGAATGAAAAAAGTTGTCATTGGATTATCAGGCGGCGTAGATTCAAGTGTGGCCGCGTATCTTCTTAAGGAACAAGGCTATGACGTCATCGGTCTTTTTATGAAGAACTGGCATGACGATTCCGTGACGATTTCTGAGGAATGTCCGTGGTTGGAAGACAGCAACGATGCGCTCATTGTGGCCGAAAAATTGGGAATTCCCTTTCAGACGGTAGATTTGAGCGTGGACTATAAGGAGCGTATCGTCGATTATATGTTCGAGGAATATGAAAGGGGACGTACGCCCAATCCCGATGTGCTCTGTAATCGAGAAATCAAGTTTGATGTCTTCCTTAAAATTGCGCTCCAGCTTGGTGCGGATTTCGTAGCGACGGGACACTATTGCCGTAAAGGGGTCTTAAAAAATACCGCCGGCTCGGAAACCTATCAATTATTGGCGGGCAAAGATGCCAATAAAGATCAATCCTATTTCTTGTGCCAGCTCTCCCAAGAGCAATTGGCCAAAACCTTGTTTCCCATTGGTGAACTGACCAAACCGGAAGTCCGTCGGATTGCGGCGGACAATGATTTGATAACCGCGGATAAAAAGGATTCCCAAGGCCTTTGTTTTATCGGTAAGGTCAGGCTGCCCGACTTCCTACAGCAAAAACTAAAGCCTAAAAAAGGCGTTATCGTCGAGGTGCCTTCGGATGTCGTTCAATTTCAAAGAACCGTTCCGGATTTTAATGATAAAGCGGATGAATTGGCCTACTATTCCCAAAAGCCGCTATACCAAATTAAGGATGGTAGGGTAGTGGGCGAGCATCAGGGTGCACATTACTTTACGAAAGGCCAACGCAAGGGATTGGATGTCGGCGGCACCAAAGAGCCGCTTTTCGTTATCGATACCGATGTGAATGAAAACGTAATCTACACCGGACAAGGTAAATCACACCCGGGACTGTACCGAAGAACGCTTTTCGTTACCGACGCCGAGCTACATTGGGTGCGCCGCGATCTGGCTTTGAAAGTGGATGGAAGCATGTCAGTCATGGCCCGTATCCGCTACCGTCAGCCTTTGCAAAAAGCGACCTTGTACAAAATCGATGGGGGCTTGTACGTCGATTTCTACGATAAACAATCCGCCATTACCGAAGGGCAGTTTGTGGCTTGGTACGTGGGGGATGAGCTGATAGGGTCGGGCGTGATTTCTTAGGATGATCGGCGAAAGACAACGGTAAACATAGATTGTTAGACTATAACGTATGCTTCTAAACTCGCAAATTGTTCAAGAGTATTTTGGCCTTCGTCTTAAGTCTTTTCGTCCGAAGTCTTGTTTACCTTTAAAACGATGAACACTAGAATCACGGAACTTTTTGGCATAGAACACCCTATCATTCAGGCCGGTATGGTCTGGGCGAGCGGGTGGCGTTTGGCATCCGCGGTTTCCAATGCCGGGGGATTGGGACTTATCGGAGCGGGATCCATGTATCCGGAAGTATTGCGGGAGCATATCCAAAAATGCCGACGGGCGACGGAGTTTCCGTTCGGTGTGAACGTGCCTCTTATGTATCCGGATGTTGACAAGCTAATGGATATCATCGTCGAACTCGGTGTGAAAATCGTTTTTACCTCCGCAGGTAATCCCAAAACCTACACTTCCTCTTTAAAGCAAAAAGGGATTACCGTCGTGCATGTGGTGAGCAGTGTCAAATTTGCCCTAAAAGCACAGGATGCCGGCGTCGACGCCATAGTTGCCGAAGGCTTCGAAGCAGGGGGACACAACGGCAGGGACGAGACCACAACCTTGACCTTGATTCCTTCGGTTAAGGCTAAAATAAAAATACCCCTCATTGCCGCGGGCGGGATTGCCACCGGCCGAGCCATGCTCGCAGCCATGGTCTTGGGCGCTGATGGGGTTCAGGTAGGCAGTCGTTTCGTGGCTAGCCATGAGGCTTCGTCCCACGAGCTGTTCAAACAAAAAGTACTGGAAGCCGGGGAAGGCGATACCCATCTGACCCTTAAGGAACTGGCACCGGTACGTTTGTTAAAGAACAAATTTTACAATGACGTGCAGCAGGCGTATGCCCATGGAGCGACCACCGAAGAATTGACAGATCTTTTAGGGCGCGCCCGCGCCAAACGGGGTATGTTCGAGGGCGATATGGACGAAGGCGAATTGGAAATCGGGCAGGTATCCGCCCTCATCCATGAGATTAAACCCGCAGCGGATATCGTAGCGGATATGATGGCGGAGTTTAAAAGTGCGAAGGTTGAGGTTGGCACTTTATAGTTATGCGAAACATGCTGTGTGGTATAGACATAAAAGATACCTCTAGCTTTAAATTTTATCCTGCAAACGGTGGTTATCCCCGAAACAAAAAATACCGATTTTTCAACTCCTCGATAGCGGTCTCCTTATTTGTAGTAATATAGCGAAGTGCCTCATCCGTAAATTCCTGGCCCTTATCGGTTAGCGAAACAATATTATCCACAATTTGGATAAGGTTGTTCTTTTTGGCTAGGTCCAGTACTGTTTTCGCCTGTACTTTTTGCCAGTTGATATGTTCACGTAGGTGATTGACATGGCGCTCTTTCGATTCTTGGTGGTTTTGAAGGTGCAGCAGAAATACGAGCAGGGATACCTCTTTACGCTGTTGCCGCTCTTTGAAGAGAACGGAAAAAACGCCTTGTTTGGGTGCAAAGAGATATACCAAAAGAAAGATGATGCCCAGCACCGTTGTCATGGATCCGGCGATGGAGGCGTCCAGAATGTTGGCCAGCCAGTATCCGGCGATGGCGGCGAAGATTCCGAAGCAGCAGCTTAATAGCAGCATTTTTTTCAGGTCATCGGTGAGCAGGTAGGCGGTCGCGGCGGGGGCTATGATAAGGGCCACGACCAGTACGGCTCCTACGGCATCAAATGCTCCTACTACCGTGATGGACGAAACTGTCATCAGGCCGTAGTGGATGGCCAGCGGGGAGAATCCTAAGGTGGCGGCAAGTCCCTTGTCGAAGGTGCTGAGTTTGAGTTCCTTGAAAAATAGCAATAGCAAGGTTATCGTGATCATCAAAATCGAGCCGATTACCCAGAGGGATTTTGGGCCGATATCAGTGCCGCCGACGACTAGCCGGTCAAAAGGCGCAAAAGCGAGTTCGCCGAGTAGCACGGCATCGATATCCAAATGTACATCGTTGGCATTTTTTGCGATCAGTATGACCCCGATACTGAAAAGGGCCGGGAATACCAGTCCGATTGCGGTATCCTCTTTAACGAGTCCCGTTTTTTGGATGAACTCCACCAACATGACGGTAATGACCCCGGTGAGTGCGGCCAATAAAATGAGTAGGGGGGAATTGAGGTCTTGCGTTATAAAAAATCCTAGAACGATGCCCGGCAGTATGGCGTGGCTGATGGCGTCGCTGATCATGGCCATTTTGCGGAGCACCAAAAAGGTACCGGGAATGGCACAGGCAACCGCGACCAAGGCGGCGATGAGTTGTATTTCGATTTGTGCGCTAGTCATTTTCTGAGCCTAATTTATTGTACATCGATTCCGCTTCTGCGTAGCCTTTTTGGGTCATTGCCCATTGATTGCCCGATATGGCGATGAGCTGCTCTTCTTCAAGCTGGTTCAAGGTCTTTCGGGTAAAGCCCTGAAAGTTGTTCAGAATACGAATGGCATGTGGGCGGGAGATATCTTCGTGTTCCTTGACGATATGATACATAAAGGTAAGCGTCTTTTTTTGGTGGAGCTCACGACGGTTCCTACGAAAACGGATTTCCCGGAAAAGGAGTCCACGTCCCGGGGAGAAGATAAAGGAAACCACCACAAAGAATGCTGCTACCAAAACTATCACGGGGCCTGTGGAGAGGTTGTTCTGACTGGCACTGATGGCCGTTCCGAAAACCCCGGAAAAGGCTCCGAATATGGATGCCAATATGATCATCTTTCCCAAGTTGTTCGTCCACTGTCTTGCCGCTGCGGCCGGGGCCAGCAGCATGGCGCTCATGAGAACGACGCCTACGGTCTGCAAGCCCAATACGATGGCGAGCACGATAAAGCTGGTGATCAAGATATCGAGAAAGCGGACGTTGAAGCCCAAGGTTTTGGTGTAGTCGGCATCGAAAAGCAGGAGCTTGAGTTCCTTCCAAAATAGAAGTAATACCATAAGACTGATGCCGGTAACAATGGCCATGACCCAAACATCGGATTCCACCAGGGTAGCGGCCTGTCCGAAGAGGTATTTGTCAAGACCTGCCTGATTGGCATTGGGCATTTTTTGGATAAACGTCAGCAACAACATCCCAAAACCGAAGAACAGGGAGAGGATCAATCCCAAGGCAGTATCGTTCTTCAAGCGTGTCCGCTTGACAATGCCCTTGATCCAGAAGGTGCCTACCAAGCCGCTGATCAAAGCTCCTATCAATAAAAGGTTGGTGTCTTTGACTCCGGTTAGGATGAAGGCCAGTGCAATGCCCGGTAAGGCCGCATGTGAAATGGCATCGCCCAACAGACTTTGCTTCCGCAACACGGCAAAACTGCCCAGCATACCGCAGATCGCGCCGAGGATGGCGGTACCCAGCGTTATGGTACGGAGGGTGTAATCAGTGAAAAAATCGGTTAATTCCATGGATTACTGATTGACCGCTACCTTATAATTGATACCATAGGTTTTGGTCAGGTTATCATCGTTAAAGATATCCTTGACTGGGCCAGAGGCGATTCCTTTAACATTTAGAAAGGTCACCCAGTCGAAATATTCGGGAACGGTCTGTAGGTCGTGATGCACCACAATCAACGTTTTGCCCTGTTTGCGGAGTTCCTTTAGAATATTGATAATGGCTTTTTCGGTGGTGGCGTCCACGCCTTGAAAAGGTTCGTCCATGAGGTAAATGGAGGCGTTTTGTACCAAGGCGCGGGCCAGAAAGATCCGTTGTTGCTGCCCGCCGCTTAACTGGCTTATCTGCCTGCCTTTGAACTCCAGCATCCCCACTTTTTCCAAGGCTTCCAAGGAGCGTTTTTTCTCCTTTAGTCCCGGTCGCTTGATCCAGCCCAAGCCCCCATAAGTACCCATCATGACCACATCGAGGGCGACCGTGGGAAAATCCCAGTCCACACTGCCCTTCTGGGGTACATAGGCCACCTTGTCAACCTGCTTTTTATAGGGTTGCCCGAATACCTGTACGCTGCCCGCTATGGGTTTTATAATCCCCAAAATGGCCTTTATCAAAGTGGACTTACCGGCCCCGTTGGGCCCTACGATGGCCATGAGTACGCCTTCGGGAACTACCAGGTCAATATCCCAAAGCACGGGCTTGTAGTCGTAGGCCACGGTAAGGTCGTCTATTTGGATTGCGGGATGGGTAGTCGAATTGTTCATTAATGATCATTAAGTAATCTTCGTTCTTTTTGGGACCTAGGTGTAAGGTTCAAACGCTACTGCCCAGCTGCCACTGTCAACTTATTTTAATGCCTCGACAATGGTGTTGACATTATATCGGAACATTCCGATATACGTTCCTTCCTCCGTACCTGAACTACCTAGCGCATCCGAATAAAGCGTACCGCCGATCTGTACATCGTAGCCCTGTGATTTGACGGCTTGCTGTAAGGCCTCTATGGTTCTTTTGGGAACGCTGCTTTCCACAAAAATGGCCTTGACCTGTTTGTCGATGATGAGCTGGGCGAGGTTCTGCACATCTTGTACCCCGGCTTCCGTGGCCGTGGAAAGTCCCTGTAGCCCTACGACCTCGAAACCGTATTCTTTTCCAAAATAGTTAAAGGCATCGTGGGCGGTGACCAGTACCCGCTTTTCCTCGGGCAGGGTGGCGATGGTTTGGCGGACTTCCTCTTCAAGGGCATCCAGTTTTTTTAAGTATTGCTCCTTATTATCCTCATAAAAGGAAGCGTTATCGGGGTCCATTTTGCCTAATTCTTCGGTGAGGTAGTTGGTAATCTGCTTCCAATATTCGATATTGAACCAGATATGCGGATCGAAATTCGAGGCAAAGTACTCTGAACCTATTAGGCTACCCTTGTCCAACACTTCCGCTAAGGCTATCGTATTGCTGTAGCGTCCCATTTTTTCAAATACGTCGACCAGTTTTCCTTCGAGATGTAATCCACTATAAAACACGACATCGGCTCCGGTCAGTTTAGAAACGTCGCCCTCACTGGCTTTATAGAGATGGGGATCAACGCCGCTACCCATGAGTCCTTGAAGGCTGACGGAGTCCCGCCCGATATTTTTGACCAGATCGGTGATCATGGTCGTTGTGGTGACGATATTGAGTTTTCCGTCGTTTCTTTTAGTGGAGTTTTTACACCCTATACATACTACAAGACAAAGAAAAAATAGTAAGCGATTTTTCATAAAATATATATGGTATCCGAATTCCATTTGTTGGCCCAAAAGCTTCGGGGGATGCTTAGGATTTGGTCCCACGACTTTAGTTTAAGCCGAGGGCAGCCGAAGTAATCGGGATGATCGATCTGATTTTTTTTCACTGATCTACATAAATATTATCCGTAGCGGTTTTCGAAAGCTGAACTTCTTCGTCTTCGATGCGTACGGTCATGCTCTCATCGAATTTTTCAATGTTTACTACCTCTACCGCAGTGCCCAGACCTATTTGCTGTTTGGCCAAGTACTTTAAAAAGGATGAGGAAGCGTCGTTAAAGCCTTTGCAGGTGCCGCGGTCGCCCTTGCGTAATTGTGAGAGCTTTTTTTTCGGGACTTCGGGCATATTTCCATGGGCATCCGGAATCGGATCACCATGGGGGTCATAGGCCGGTCGCCCCAAGAACTTATCGAGTTCCTCTACAAGTTTTATCGATTTTATATGCTCCAACTGCTCGGCTACTTCGTGTACTTCGTCCCAATTAAAGTGTAGACGATCTACGAGAAACGATTCCCATAAGCGGTGTTTTCTCACTACGGCCAAGGCATGTTCCTTGCCGGTTTCGGTCAACTGAACTCCATAATATTTCTGGTAATCCACCAACTTTTTCTCGGCCAGCCGCTTGACCATTTCGGTAACCGAGGCGGCCTTGGTGTCAAGGTGTGCTGAAATGCTGCTTGTCGATACGCCGTCATCCGTTTGCTGTTGCAAATGGAATATAGCTTTCAAATAATTTTCTTCGGATTGGGTAAACATAATATTTAGATAGGATACAAATGTACGTATAATAATTTTAAAAAAATTATTAGCTTATCCTAAATATTTAAAAGGATTCAGGACTTGTCCGATTACCGAACCGGATGAAAACTATAGATCAAGGGTGTCCGCCATGGGTTTCATGCGGAATCGGAAGTTGGCAACGTATGGAATGATGAAGCGGTATCCGGGCTTACTTGATACGTTTTCCCTCGGTCACGAAAGAAAGCCCTTGGGAACCATGGGTATTGATCATTACGGCTTCGAAAAGCGGTTCGTTGCTGTTTCGTTTTTTCTTCCAATCGAAAATAAAATTGGCGCCGGTACCCCCTTCCTTATCGATACCGTCGATAACGATTTGTACCGTTTCCATGGGCTTTACAAAAATGGTTTGATCGAAATAGGTACGGATCGGCTCCCCGTGCGTGTTGTAATACACCGCCTTGTCGATAAAAACCTCTTCGTCGCGGTTCGGGTTGTGCAGACTGACGGTAACGGTCAAATCGGATTGCTCCTGATCGTTGCGCATGTAGATGGAGGAGTAGATGGATAGAAAGGTGTGGCCGACATCCAAGGTATCCGATATGGGGGCCGTTATCCTTCTTTTTTGCCAATTGATCGGGTTGGTCGAACTTAGTTCCCGGGGTTTTTCGTTGCACGAGACCGCAATAAAACAGAGAGCAATTAAGGCGAATGTATATTTCATCGGTATCCGTTTACTGGAATTACTAATTCGCTGTTAAGATAAGCAAAACCAACCAAAAACGGTTTTCTTTTGTCTTGAAGTGTTGTCGTCGAAAATTTAGTGTAGGCCATCGGTGTCCTATTAAATTAAAAGCTTTTGCCTTTTAAAAATAAAAAGGGATTTCCCATAAAGAAAATCCCTTTTAAAAATAATCGGCAATGTGACAAATATCCCCTTAATTATCTGTCTCGCGATCGATAATGTTTTCGGCTTGGGAAGCGGGCAAGAATATCTGTATACCAATATTCAATCCTATACTATTTTGGTAACTGGTGTCGCCACCACCGGCCAAACCGTTGTATTTCAGGGTAGTTTCCAAAGCAACATTATCGGTGATGAAGTACGCATATCCCGGTCCGAACCCAAGTGCGAAACCGTTGGTTGAAGGACCGTCCTTAATATTCACTCCCGAAATACCGCCGTTGGCCTCGACGAAGAAACGACCTCTATTCAATAAGTTTTCAACCCCGACTTCACCAGGAAACAAATAGTATCTTGACAAGGCCTGAATACCGTATACCGTAGATTTGGCCGATACGCCGTTGACCTCGGGTGATTTAGTGAATCCGAGATTGGTCGAGACACCGATCAAGAAATTGTCGGCCACAAAATAACCGACTTTGGGACTTAGCCCTACGTTATAGCCCGCACCATCGTTAAGGCCAAAATTTAAACCGAAAAGACCGTCATTGGTCGTACTAACCAAGCCGCTTCCTGTATCGGCCCCCAACATAATGTCTCCTTTACTTAGCTGTGCTTTCGAGATACCTACTGCCCCGAATACCATGGCAACAGCTAGCAGTAAAGCGATTCTCGTGGTTTTCCCAGAACGTTTATTTCCTAGCTGGGCCCTGTGTAAGCAACTTCGATTAAGATTTTTCATTTGTGTGTTTTAAGGATTTAATTTGCAAACCTATTCATCAACCTTTGTAGGTATTGACGTTATTGCAAAGATTATTACAACAGAAAGGATTGCTTAAGGTCTCTTCGCCAATTGTGCCAATTCATTTACAAAGGTTCTATATATGTTTCCTATGCGGTTGGCATCGTTGTCGCCGTGGCTTTTTTTGTATTTTTATTGGGATTTGGCTCAATAAATTTATCGATGGATCGAAACTGAAAAAAGCCTTTGGATGGTCCGTTCTGCTTATGGGCGTTTACATTCTGGTGAAGGAGCTTTTTCTAAAATAAAAAGCGGTATTAGTAACAAAAGTTACCGTAAGCGCATGACCAAAGCAATATATTTGAACAATCATAAAAAACATAGTGTTATGAAAATAGAACAGATTTATACGGGCTGTCTGGCACAAGGTGCATACTATATCGAAAGTAAGGGTGAAGTCGCCATTATAGACCCGTTGCGAGAGGTCAAGCCGTATATCGATCGCGCCAAGGCCGACGATGCCAAGATCAAATATATTTTTGAGACCCACTTTCACGCCGATTTTGTGAGCGGTCATGTTACGTTGGCCAAGCAAACCGGAGCGGCAATCGTTTATGGTCCCAATGCCAACCCATCTTTCGACGCCCTAATCGCTGAAGACGTTCAGGAGTTCAAAGTGGGCGATATAACAATCGTTGCCCTGCACACCCCGGGACACACAATGGAAAGCACGACTTTCTTGCTCCGAGACGAAGACGGAAAAGACCACGCTATTTTTAGCGGCGATACGTTGTTCTTGGGAGATGTCGGCCGGCCCGACCTGGCCCAAAAAATGGGCGATACAACCGAAAGGGATTTAGCGGGATTTCTATATGACAGTCTCCGTGAGAAAATCATGCCCTTGGCGGATGATGTCATCGTCTATCCGGCGCACGGTGCAGGTTCCGCCTGCGGAAAGAACATGATGAAGGAAACCGTCGATTCCCTCGGCAACCAGAAAAAAATGAACTATGCCCTCAGGGCCGATATGACCAAGGATGAATTTATAAAAGAGGTGACGGACGGTCTATTACCGCCGCCGCAATATTTTCCCTTGAACGTTAAAATGAACAAGGAAGGCTACGATGATTTCGGCGATGTGTTGGAAAGGGGCACGCGAGCCCTTTCGCCCAGTGCCTTCGAAGCCGCCGCGAACGAGACAGGGGCCATTGTTCTCGATGTACGCCATCAAGACGATTTTGCCAAAGGCCATATCCCGCGTTCCATCTTTATAGGTCTAAACGGCGATTTTGCCCCATGGGTCGGCGCCCTGATCGCCGATGTAAAGCAGCCCATACTGTTGGTCGCTCCCAAAGGAAGCGAGGAGGAGGCAGTAACGAGGCTCTCCCGGGTCGGTTTTGACAATACCTTGGGCTATTTGGAAGGCGGTTTCGACGCATGGAAAAAGGCCGTTATGGATTATGATTCGGTCAGTCAAGTAAATGCGGAGGGGTTAAGCGGACTTTTAAAAGAAGAGGAAGCCCCGGTCTTCGACGTTCGAAAGGAAAGTGAATATCTATCGGAACATGTACAGGGGGCGAACAACACTCCGCTCGACTATCTGAACGATTATTTGGCCGAATTTCCCGACCACGAACCGTTTTATGTACATTGCGCCAGCGGATACCGGAGCATGATAGCCTCATCCATATTAAAAAGCAGGGGCGTACACAATCTTATCGATGTTTTGGGAGGCTTCGATGCCATCAAAGAGGCGAAAGTGCCCGTGTCCGAATATGTTTGTCCGTCGAAGCTCTAAACCTATCCTATTTCTTGCTTTCCTTCTTAAATCCATGCACTACTTGCCCGAAGAAATCCTTGGGCAGGCGTTCATCGCCAGGGTATCCCAATTTGATGTTACCACCGGCCTCGGGAATGTAGTTGGTTTTGAAGAGGTAATCCCATAGACTTAGGCTGATTCCGAAATTAACACCGTATTTACCTTCTGGCAAGTCGTAGGCGTGA
Source organism: Pricia sp. (assembly GCF_041745955.1). Taxonomy (NCBI): domain Bacteria; kingdom Pseudomonadati; phylum Bacteroidota; class Flavobacteriia; order Flavobacteriales; family Flavobacteriaceae; genus Pricia; species Pricia sp. Next base: position 28,725 of record NZ_JBGTHY010000075.1, on the reverse strand, counting down.
TGGTACAAATGCATAACCGGATTGTTCAGAATATACTTCAAAGGTCCCCAAGTGATCTTGATGTTCGAATGGTTAAAATGACCGATGGCAATGGCAAAGAAATGAACAATGTAGGCTTGTTCGGGCTCAAAACCGCCCAAGATCATGACCCAAAAAGTCTTTAGGGGTTTGTAAAGAATATTTTCCATCCAATGGAAACGCAGATGTGCGGCGAACCCCATTTCCTTAACGCTGTGGTGCACCTCATGGAATCTCCATAGAAACTCGTATTTGTGGAGTAAGATATGGGTAAACCATTGTACGAAGTCGAGTATGGTAAAGAAGATCAGAAGTTGTGTCCACATCGGCCAGGCTGTGATATCGATCAGGGCCAAGCTTTGGGCCGATATTCCGAAATCCTCGAAAAGCACCTCTAAAACGGTGTAGAACCCGCTAATGACAATGGCGAACAGGAAAAAATTGAAGAACATGTAGAAGCCGTCCATCCAAAAATCCTTTCTGAAAATACCCTGTTCCTTCCGCCAGGGAAAAATGATTTCTAAAAGCCAGACCACAAGCGAGATAGCAATAAGGCCCCAAAAGTAATTGGTGTACCAAGGCACTTCGAACAAAATGGACTTCCAAGTCCACCGCACCATCCCGGTAAAGGCGTTGCTAAATGCTTCTAAGTATTCCATTATTCTATAGAAATCAATACGCAAAGATAACCCATATATGTGGAATCCCTCGGTAACAAGGATTAGGTATGCACAGGGTCATCCACAAAAATTGAAGTTAAAAAATGGGTACCCATTTCACGTTACACTGCCAATAAAATAGCCACATAATGGCAAACAGCGGCCGCCAATACAAAAAAATGCCATACCGCATGGTTGTAGGGATACTTTTCCCACAGGTAAAAGATAACGCCCAAAAGATAAAGCACGCCCCCGATACTTATCATAATCACTATGGGGTCGGGAATCGCATCAAAGAAAGTGCGCCCGCCCACGATAAGGATGCATCCCATGGCTATGTAAACGATCGTCGAGACAATATTCCACTTGCCCGTAAAAAAAATCTTGAAAATAATTCCCAATGCCGTCAGGCCCCACAACACCGAAAGCAAGGTTATGCCAAATGCATTGTACATAAAAATCAATAGAAAAGGCGTGTAGGTGCCAGCTATCAGGAAATAAATACTGATGTGGTCAAGGATTTCGAATATACGCTTTGCCCCGACATGTTGAAAGCTATGGTACAGGGTGGAAAAAGTGAAAAGTTGCAAAAAACAGAATCCGTATATCGCTGCCCCGATAACCCCCGGTGTATTATCACTTTTTATGGCAAAGGCGATTAGGATAGGAACGCCGACAATGCCAAAAATAATCCCGAAGCCGTGTATGATACCGTTTACGAGTTCTAGCTGAATTTGTGTATCGCGGTTGGGGACTTCCATGAACTTTATCTTTTCAGATACGTTAGCCCCGTTTCCAAGTCTGTAGTCAGCTCGAACAGGCTAGTATTTTGCAGCATCTGTTTCAGTTCATCACGGATGACCACAAACTTATCGTGTACCGGACAGGGTTTGTTGGCATTGCATTTTTCAAGCCCCAGGCCACAACCTTCGTATATAGATTCCCCATCGATGGCAACGACAATATCGGCCAACTTTAGGGTATCGATTCTTTTCTTTTCGATTTGAAAACCTCCAGCCGGGCCTTTTGTAGAGTCCAGAATATCGTTCTTGGCCAATTGGTGGAGGATTTTTGCGGTAAATGCCGTGGGGGAATTGACCTTTTCTGCGATTTCCTTTAAACTAACCCGCCTGCCCTGCAACGACTGCATGGCGATATAGATGGTAGCTTTGATTCCGTATTCGCAGGCCTTGGAAAACATTCTGTTTCGGGTTTGCGACAAAGATAGCACTTTTTCAATTCGGATAAAATTATCGGAATAATGTTTTGCTTCCAACGATTTTTCACACTACATTAGTGATGTAAGTATGTCGGAAAAGGAAGAACCTGATGGATGCCCCGCAATCCCCAGTGAATGTTCGCTTCCTATTTGGGCATGATCGCGGAAAGTTTAAGCCGTAGTTCTTACCATACATCAATGTGGATGCCTTCTTTTCGTCATAGATTTATCCCAAATAAAAAACATAAAAACATAAAAACATGAAAACAAAAACGGTAGAATTGGTAGCAAGCCCAAGGGCGCCGCATTTTGTCGGCGACGGGTTTCGGGTACATAATTTCATTCCCAGCGGATTTCGGATGGATATGCAACGGATGAGTCCTTTTATATTATTGGACTACAATTCAACCTATAAATTCCCGCCTTCCGATACCCCGAAAGGGGTCGGCGTACATCCGCACAAAGGCTTTGAGACCGTAACGATTGCATACAAAGGCAAGGTGGCCCATAATGACAGCAGTGGCGGTGGCGGGGTAATCGGCCAAGGTGACGTACAATGGATGACCGCCGCAAAAGGGGTGTTGCACAAAGAATATCACGAAGCGGAATGGAGCAAAAAAGGCGGTGATTTCCAAATGGTGCAACTATGGGTCAACCTTCCCGCCAAGGACAAGAAGGCCGATCCCAAGTACCAGGCCATAAAATATGCGGATATCAACCGGTATGAGCTGAAGGACGGAGCGGGCAATATCGAAGTCATTGCCGGCGCGTACAAAGGTACGAAAGGCTCTGCTTCGACTTTTACGCCTTTACATATGTTCAACGCCAAATTGACCAAGGGCGGAAAAGCCGATTTCCGATTTCCGGCGGATTACAATACAGCGCTTCTTGTTCTCGAAGGGAGCATCGTGATCAACGGAAAAGAAGAAGTGCCCACCGACCATTTGGCATTGATGGCAAACGATGGGGAAAATTTTGAAGCCGAAGCAACGGAAGACGCCGTGGTATTGGTTTTAAGCGGTGAACCGATTGACGAACCCATCGCGGCCCAAGGTCCCTTCGTCATGAACACCAGGGAGGAGCTGGCCGAGGCCTTCAACGAATTCAATACCGGAAAATTCGGATATTTGGAAGATTAGAACCCTCTAAAAAACCAACTCCTTTGAAAAGGAATACACTCATTTAAACCTAAAAAATGCCCTGATACCAATATCCGGGCATTTTTATATCCGGTATTTTCCAAATTCCTTTAATTCGGCGCTATATCGCCGTCCGCGTTATCGACAAAGGTATTGTTGGTATTCGTCAAACTATTTCCGCCTTGTACAAAGTCAATACCCCAGGCGCCACTGTCCTTAATCGTACTGTTCTCAAGGGTCAACGCCCCTTGGCAATGGATGACGATATTGCCCTGTCCCCCTGCATTGTACATCTGGCTGGCACCTCCTCCCGAAATTTCGCAATATTTCAAAAGATTGGCCGCGGTACTGGAGTTGATGCCAATGCCGCGCCAGGTGCCTTGGCCGTCGCTGACTCCCTTAAAAATAATCGATTCTTCGGCCGTGCCTTCTGCATGCAGGGATCCCGTAAGTGGAGTACAATCGAAACTTGGGTTCCCCAATATGATTCCGGCCGCGGTTTCGAACTCCATGATCACCCCTGGAAGAATGGTCAACGCCTTTTCCACGTAGGTAACCCGTCCATCTTCATCCCGTGCGATACGGTAGGGCACTTCCAATTTGGCCACGGTAAGGTCGGCATCCTTGATTGCCCGACCGAATACCTGTATATAGGCCCTGCCATTTCCTTCCGCATAGGAGGATGCGGTATCCAACTGGTCAACCTGTGGTAAATGGATCAAGATAGGTGCCAATTCGTTGTTGATCAGGGCGTTTTCCTCAAAATCCTCCAATCGGGCATCAGGGTCATCCATGTAGATACCGAACGCGCCACTATCGGTTATCGAGGTATGCTGGATAATTACCCGGCTCTCGCATTGCAAGGCAATGTTGGCCGAAAATTGGGAGCCATTGTAGATTTTATCACTGCCTCCGCCAGAAATATCGCAATAGATCAGCTTGTTGTTCGGACTGGAAGAATTAAACCCAAGCCCCAGCCAAGTGCCCTTGCCTTCGGTAACCCCTCGGAAGGTAATATGGCTTTCTTCGGTACCCGTGGCATTCAATGAACCCATGGTCGTAATACAATCCGCTGCCTGTTCCCCCAACCGAAACCCCGCACCGTTCGTGAACTCCAGAACACTGCCAGGATCGATGGTCAAGGCTTTGTTGACGTTATACCTTTTGCTTTCCACAAAGCGATAGGGCACATTTAGCATAGCCATGGCAACATCGTCGTCCTCAATGTCGTTTTCGCGGATTTCAACATAATCCTTCCCGTTGCCCTGATAGTCGGAATCCCCATCCAAGATGCCTAGTTGGTTAAAATATAGACCAATGGCGGAGCCTTCATTGTTGGTTATCGTGTTGCCCGAAAATTCGTCAATATCGGCCTTGTCGGTGACGAAAATCCCATACCCGTCATTATCGGTAATAGTACAGTTGACAATGGCCGCCCCGGATTCATCACCACGGGTGAGCTGTACCGCGCCATTTTCGCCCGATTGCCCGGAAGCTGTTCGGCCGGCATGGCTTACGGATACGTTTTCCAACCTATTCTCGGGATGGTTCGAAGCGAAATATATCCCCTTCCACACCCCTTTGATTTCGTTGGTACCCTTTAATTTTATAGGATCGGCTTCGGTACCAATGGCTTTTATTCCCCCACCTTCAATCGCGAAAATGCCACTTTCGGCTCCCTCAAAGGCAATGATTACCCCGGGTTGTATCGTCAACAAGGCATTCCCCCTTACCGAAATGGCACACTGTACTACGTAATCTACCGCATCGCCGGTTTCCACATCTTCCCAAACCGTATCTTCGGTAATTTCGTTTTTAGAACAATCGAATGCGTTGCCCGAGATTACCGTAAACGATGGCCCCGAAGCCGTTTTGCCCTTGACGGTAACCGCTACCGGACCTGTAGTAGCATTTTGTGGGACTACCGCTACAATCTGTGCTGCCGAGGCGGACTTTAAAGTACTTGCCATACCATTAAAGGTAACGGCATTCTCTCCGGCAGTACTGCTGAAGTTCTTGCCGGTTATTGTGACTTCGGTGCCTGCTACACCAGTAGTCGGATCTATAGCCGAAATCGTCGGTGCGACCGGAGTTGGTTCGGGATCCGGATCCTTGTTCGGCCCATCATCTCTACTACAACCTACCAACACCATTACGCATAAGGTGGCTGCCATAAATTTATGTATCGTGCTCAAAACAGTACGCTTGTTTTTGTTACTTTTTGTTTTCATGATCTTAATTTTTTGGATATGTTATTTTGTTTTGGAGAAGATTGTATCGACCCGGCATGACGGCTACTGAAAGTACACCAGCATCTGTACCGTTTCTTCGGCATCGGGCACATGGCCGCCGCCAAAAGTTTTTCCATTAAGATGGTAGAGAACTGGAATCACAAGGGCAACTTCATCGGTAAGAATACAGGAAGTATGCTCAAGTGTAGCCTCGATCTTACCATTGGCATCGGCCACCAATGCATTGCCTGAACCATTGGAAGGCCCGATAGGCGGATTGGTAAAATTCACAAAGTCGTTCGCGAAATCGATGCTCTCGCCCACTTTTCTGGTTTTGTTGAGATAGGCCAGCCAAAAGGTGTATGTACCATTGGGAATCATGCCCTCCAACGAAATCTCAACGGTCGAGGAATTGCCATTGCAATGTACCAGTAGATTCCCTTTCGCCGTTTGAAATTCGGATAAGCTCACTTGATGGCCATCGGGAGCCTTGATCTCGTTTAACTGACCTACCGGAGCATCAAAAATATTTTTCGCGAAGAGGGGTTCGTTGGGATCCGTGGGTGTATTGCCGTCCTTGTCCACGATTTCTTCCAACAACTGTACCTTCCCAAAGTTTAGGTGTGCTTCCACGATTTTGGGTTTGATCACAAAATCGACCGTTGCCGACTGGTTGGCTTGTACATTGGCCGAGGCGGGATTTGCCGAGACTACTTCCGTCGATAGTGGAGGAACAAGGGTAACCTCATACGTTCCGATGCCATCGGTCTTTTTTTCGTAAAAGCCTTCGGCATTGGTGGCCCTTTCCAGTTGGTCGCTTCCATTGATGATTTTTACCAATGCGCTGGGATACGGATTCCCCTGTTCATCTTTTACCGTTCCTTTTACCGTTCCGGTACCTTGGGGCAGATTTGGATCTTGTTGGGGTTCATCCTTGCTGCAACTTATCAAGGCCATGGCTATTAACCATGTTGCGATACCCCACATTAAGTACAATAGGATATTTACATGTTTATCCATCTTGGTCTTTGAGATATTTTCAAGGTTTTTTGTTGCTTCCATGATTTCTAGTTTTTAGGTAAATACTTATTTATCCGTTTTTTTAGGGGGATTTTTAAGTTTCGAAAATTAGGGGATTCGGTATGCCCTTAATCAACAACCCAAAACTAGTTTAGTAATTTTACAATCGCTAATACCTAGGTTCCAGATACTAACAGTATAGTATCAGGGACAAAATCGCAGTTCGGATGATAGATGGCATCCAATACATGATGGACGGAATGGATTGGATTATGAATTGGGGAAAAGTGGGCCGCAGACGGTTGCGGCGGGCAGTAATAAAAGGTTTAATGTGAAAATTTGAAGATGTATTGGTTTGGAGATTTGAAAAACGAAAATCCTAAACCAATTTTGGAAATTGAATTTTGTTCGTCTTACCTTTTATGTTTTGTTTCCTGTTCCCAATACGAAGAAGGCGCCACCCCATACAGTTCCTTAAAGCATTTGGCAAAATAGGAGAGATTGTTAAAGCCCACCTTGTAGGCGATCTGTGTAACGCTGTCCGCCTTTTGTGCTAGCAGTTGCGCGGCCCTTTTCAGCCGGAAGTTGCGCAGCAGCTCGCCTGGCGCCTCATTGGTCAAGGCCTTCAATTTTCTGTGCAATTGGGTCTTGCTCATGGCCAGTGCCTTTTGCATTTGGGGAACGCCAAAGTTTGGATCGGAAAAATGGGCTTCGAGCAGCTCCAGTAGTTGCTCCAGAAATTTTTGGTCAATGGAAGTTACCGTAACTTTTTTCGGTGCTACATTGACCTCCCTATTTGAAAAAAGTTCCCTAAGTTTCCGACGCTGCCCAATCAGGTTTTTGATTCTGACTAAGAGTTCCTTACCATCAAAAGGCTTGGTCAAATAATCATCGGCTCCCGTTTCCAGACCTTCGATCTTATTTTTCATACCCGCCTTGGCGGTCAACATGATGACTGGAATATGACTGGTATGCACATCGGTCTTTAGCTTTTTGCAGAGTTCTATACCGTCCATTTTGGGCATCATGAGGTCGGTGATGATCAGATCCGGGGGGTCGGCGATCGCTTTTTGCAGTCCGATCTGCCCGTTGACCGCTTCCTTTACCTTATATGACTTTATGAGATAGGCCTTGATAAAATGCCGCATGTCGCTGTTGTCCTCCACCAACAAAATATTCGGTACAATTCTTTTGTCCGTTTTGCTGAGCTCGAAAGGCTTGTTTTTAAGTTTGAAATTATCAAGAGTCTCAATTACCTCCGCTTTCCTAGATCGTGTCTTTATCTCTTGGATCGGCAATTGTACGGTAAATAAAGCGCCCTTGCCCATTTCGCTGGAAACGGTAATGGTACCGTCCATAAGTTCAACCAGGTCCTTGGAGAGCGAAAGTCCTATTCCCGAACCTTCCTTTTCTTTCGTATTGCCAGTATCGACCTGATAAAAGCGATCAAAGATAAAGGGGAGCATTTCCTCCGGAATTCCTTTTCCCGAGTCGGATACCTGAATTTGAAGGCCATATTCGGTGTATTCCGAACTAAAGGCGATTTCCGAACCGTTCTCCGTGAACTTAAAGGCATTGCCCAAAAGATTATAGACGATGTTCTCCAATTTGTCCCTATCAAAGGAAGCCCAGAGCAAGGTCTGGGGAATCTGCACCCGATAATCCATATCGCGCTGTGCGGCGTGGGAGTTGAAGGATGATGCGGCGGCCCGTAGGCATTTGTAAACATCGCCCTCGGTGGGTGCCAATTTCAGGCTGCCCTCATCGATTTTTGAAAGGGCCAACAATTGGTTGACCATGTTGAGCAAACGGTTGGCATTCCGCCGTATCATCTTCACGGTTTCCAGGTTCAATGTTTCGGTAAAGTTCTGCTCCAACTGTTCTATAGGGCCTTTGATCAGGGTAAGCGGGGTACGGAACTCATGGGAGATGTTAGCGAAGAACCGCGATTTTGCCTTGTCGAGTTCCTGGAGCTTTTCCGCCTGAATCCTTAGTTGGTTCGCCTGATGTTGTACTTCGGAAGTCCGTAACATGATCAATTTTTCAAGGGCCTCGTTTTTGGCCTTCAACTGTCGGGAACGCCATCGGAGAATTATCCAAAGAAAACTTATAAATAGCAGCATGTATGAAAAATAGGCCCACCAAGTGCGGTACCATGGGGGAAGGATTTGAAAATCAAAAATACCTGGCTCACTTATTTTTCCAGACACATCATGGGCTCGTACCATAAACTGGTAATCGCCCTCGGAAATATTGGTATATTCCTTTTGTGTGCCCACGGTCCACCCGGACCATTCTTTGTCGAAACCTTTTAGAAAATACTGATAACTGTTGCCAGATCTGTTCTCAAATAGGGGCGTGGCAAATTGGAATCTCAATCCATTGTTGGAATAGGCAAGTATGGGCTTTTTTTCTTGGATGCCTATTCCACCAAATATTACGGAATCTTGCCCTACCTGCACTTTTCTAATATAGGTTTTAAATGGGGGATTATGGGTTGGCGCTTTACTCAGATTGTACTTTACAACTTCCTCCGCACCCAACCATAGGCTATTCCTACTGTCCCAAAATACCTCATCATTATCTTTAAATCGTTCATCATGCAGTTGTTCTACGGTGTACTCTTTCGTTTCGGTATTCTTAAAAGCTGAAAATCTATACGATTTTCCGTTATGGGGGTTTGACTTGAGTAAAATGTGCCTAGCATCGCTTTGAACGGCCAATGGATACACATCCAAGGAATCCAATCCAAATCTTTTTCCGAATTGCATCGGTTTAAAAAAGGTTTTTTTTCCGGGATCGAATAGGAACAACCGTCCAATTTCGGAATTGGCGGTAACCCATAACTGACCATCGAGGGCGTAGACCTTGTTCCATCCATCGGGCAAACCCTTCTGTTTGTTGAAACGACGGATCACCATGTTTTCAGGTTCTCCGCTCCATATCGTATCGAGGGCTTCGGAAAACTCGATCCCAAGGGTCCCTTCTAACCGCGTCCCCAACCAAAGCATCCCGTTTTTATCTTCGGTAACGGATATAGGCTCTTCATGGATTTGGGGAAAGTGGCTTTCATTTTGCCATTCACCCTGAGAAAAGTACAGGGTTGAAAGCCCTTCTTTGTGCCCGATGAATATTCTGCTGGGATCCATTTGGGATCGGTATGAGACAACTCCCTTTATGTTGTTTATCTTTTTTACGGCATCATCTTTTATAAGCAGCGTTCCGTCATCCGTAAGAACGATTAGCGATGATTCAGCCGACAACAATGACGTGCAGCCACTGTTTATCGTTTCTATGCGGACAAATTTATAGGATCCGGCGATCGACGAAAATTCCCCTCTAAAAAGACCGGCATAGGTTGCTACATACAATGTGCCCTTATGCCTAATAATGGCATCTACCGTTCCTTCAATTCCTAATTTTTCGTCAAAAAAAGTGTAGGGCTGCAAGTGTTCGATATAGGAAATTCCCGTTTGGAGGGACAACCATAACCCATTTCTATTATCGAGGCAGATACCATAGACCTCGTCGTTGAGCAAGCCGTTCTTTACCGTTAAGGTCCTGATCTCATTACCGTTTTTATCCATAAAAATCAGGCCGCCCCGTAAGGTGGCGAAGGCATAGGTCGAATCGGGTAATCGTATTCCATTGTGTAGGCGATTATTTACGATGTAATCGTCTATTTCGCTATGAAACCTTTTGACCGAAGTTCCATCATAGAGAAATAGGCCCGCATCCCTTGTGCCCAGCAGTAGGCTATGGTCCTCAAATGGAAGCATCGAGTAAACACGCAGATCCTTGAAAATATCGCCATCGGGAATTAATTGGAGCGAATTGTCGATTAATTGATACAACCCTTTATCGTACAATCTAAAAAATAGGTCCTCACCGACCTGAAATCCCGTATGTATCCTTTCCGAATTCGGAACAATTTGAAAATTATCGTTTTTCCAAAGATAAATGGTGTCTCCACCCCGGAACACAATGCCATCGCGGACTGCGAATACGTTCCATACACTTGCAGTTAATGGATGGGTCGGTGGAATCTTGTTCTTCAGGGATTTAAATTGGAGAAAACCCAATGAATCAGGTTCCAGATAGCCTAATTCCCGATCGGCCCCTACCCACTTAACGTTGTTCGCATCAACAGCAATTGTCCGCACCGCATTGGAACCGGCAAGGGGTATGAACCTCCAAGACTCTCCGTCATACTGAAGGATTCCATCGCCATTACTGGCGTAGATAAACCCGTAGTTGTCTTGTGTGATGGCCCAGTTTTGCATGTGGCCTTGGTAATCGTCAGGCCCATAATTTTGGATATAGGGATTTCCCAATTCGATACTATCTACCTTAGACTGCGAGCACAGCAAGGAAGTGAGAAATAATAAAGGGGGGAGAAGCAAGTGTTTCATCTCCAAAATATTAACTATACAAGATACTTAATTTTTAATTACCAATACGCCAACAATGATACTTAAGAATGAAGTTGTATCGCTAACACTGTAGTTCCAAATTGTAAGAGATTAGGCGCTGTTAAGGCAAACATAAATCGGCGTTTAATGCCCCCGGTACTCAAACCAACTTCGTTTAAGGTCATAGAAAAGTTCTTTTGCGTCAATTAAAGAATTCGCTAAATACTGCAAATGCCTATCTTTAAAAATCGTAAAATCTAATACAAAGCACCATGGAAAAAGACAAAAACAAAATCGAGAAAGGAAAACAGAGCATCGGCGAAAAGGCCATTAATCACAAAGAAACGGACGGCAAAAAGATAAATTATCAGGAAAAGCAACGACAGGAGAAACATCAGCCAAGGGACAATGCCTGAATAAAGCCTTTACATTAGGCCTTTTCTCACAAATTCTATCAACATTGTCCTTCAAAAAAAACGGCTCGAAACCGGTTTTTTTCTGTTGCTAATTTATAAAATGGTCGTTACACGGCCATTGCGGAGGCACCTTGATGTTCTTGATACGACTTCGGACTGCAATTGTATTTGTTCTTGAATATTTTGGAAAAATAACTTCTACTGGTCAGGGCGATACTGTAAACAATTTCATAAATGTTCAGATCGGTCGTTTTTATGAGATGTTCCGGGGCCAACATTCGAATGTGTCTGATGTAATGTGTTATGGTCATGCCGTGTATAGCCTTGAAGCCCTCCTGCAATTTGGCCGATGAGAGTCCTGATCGTAAACGGACGGATTTAATGGTATATTCCCGATCCGGAAAGTTCTGTATGAATTCCGACAAATCTTTTATCATTTCCATTTCCCTAAGACTTCAACCATTGGTGATTCATGATCCACGGTTTAATCGATAGGAATAGAACGACAGCTATAAAAAATAGGCCACCCGTTACCAAAGCCACTGAAATCAGGCCATTAATACCTAAAACAGAAAATATCAGAACCAGATTACCTATACCGATAAAAACAATCGTGGCTATGATCAATCCGTTTTTTTTGTCCATGGTGGTGTTTCCGTTCCGGTGGGCTAATATCGATTCATCTTTTATTGCTTTCATAATGCTGTTTGATTGGATATGTTCAGAAAAGAACACAGGTTTATTTTCACGCCTACAAATATCATGGAAAAGACATGCCCTGCTCTTATACAATTGCAGGTTTGCCTATCATAATTTTCGGATTCTTGCCCATAAAAAAACCGAAAGGGTTACCATCGGTCTTCAATCGGTGCGTTGCACACCCTACTGTTTGAGTTAGCTTATCCATTTACAATAAAAGCATGTATAACCCCGGGAATCCATCCGATCAAGGTCAAAACGATGCTGATAAGCAAGGTTGTGCCGACACCATGTTTCATAAAAACGGCCAAAGGCGGTAAAAGAATGTTGAGAATAATAGTTAAAATTGACATAGATTACTATTTATTGAACCCCGATGGGCCCATAGATTAATACTGAATCTCGGCTAATAATTGTTTTTTGCCAAAGCTCCGTTTAAATGGACGCATCGGTTGACCTTAAAAGTGAAATTCTTGACCTTAAAAGTGTTTATGGTATTTCTTGGGGATGCCAAGGACGTAATCAGAAGGAAGATAAATTGTAAATGGCGTCCCATTTTCGATATTGACAGGCTTGCCGTTCAAAGCGATCGAATTAATACCTCCGATTCACCGGGTTCATATCCGCAATAGAAAATTTTCCTTGGCGAGCCTAGAGGTATGATACTGCCAGTTCATTTCTATAACCTTGGCAATGGCCTCCTTTAGTTTATCGAAATTATTGGGCTTGCTGATATAGACGTTAGCCCCGCTGATAAAGGTTTCATCAATATCCCGCTCGGAAGAGGAGGTGGAATAGATAGCTATGGTTATATCGCTAAAGATAGAATCGCCCCTGATTTCCTTCAGACATTCCATCCCGGTTTTGACCGGCATGTTCAAATCTAGGAATATCAATTCGGGCAACCGATGATTTGGCGAATTCAAGTAATCTATCAGCTCTTGCCCGTTGTTGAAAATGGATAGCTCGGTATTGATCCTTAGGTTTTCCATGGCATTTCTAAAAAGCAAACGATCATCTGCATCGTCATCGGCCAAGGCAATATATAAGGTATTCTCGCTCATTCAGATTTATATTACGGATTTTTCGAGGACTATACGCCGTTCCTTCCTTTTTCTGACCAATCTCTGAAAGTTGGAAGGAGTCAATCCTGTGGTTTTCTTGAACTGGGCCGAAAGATGTGAAGAGCTACTGTAATTCAGTTTATGGGCAATCTCGGAAAACGAAAGTTTATTTTCGATAATCAATTTTTTGGCATAATCGATCTTGGTCAGGATGATAAAATTTTCAATGGAAACCAAAGTGGTCTGCGAAAAAACATTGGAAAGATGGGTATACGAATAGTTCAGTTTCCCGGCCAAATAAGTCGATGTCTTATAGCGATGGGCCTCTTTGTCATTATATATCATGTGAATGATGGTTTCCTTGACCTGATGTGCGAGTTTGGCCTTGGTATCGTCTACAATAAATATGCCTACGTTCTCTAGCGCGTCGGCGAGTTCCTGTTCTTTATCTTTAGAGAGGTCGTCCGTTAACTTGACCTCCCCAATGCCGGATAGTGTATACTCCAGTCCGAAGCTATCCAATTGTTTTTTGAGCACCTGCTTGCAGATGGCGTTGACATCGAATTTGACATATATATTCATATTTATTTAAGGCATGGTTGTTTAAGAATAGAATAGGGTATTCGTGACACCCCAAACATACTATTGCGTAAAATAGGATTTTTGACAAAAACACAGTAACTCATTCAATCCTTTAAATAAGCCTAAAAAAACATTAGGGAATTTACCCAGAATGGCTTTAGGGTCAAAAAATAATCCATTACCCTTAAAGGAATGTTGGCTAGCGTCCTAATTTCGCCACCAAGGTATGGGTAAAACGTTTATGCGTAAATGTTTGTTACCTGAAAAAAGAATCGGTCATCTGAATAAACCGAAAAACCGGTCAAGAAAAACAATTGAACACTCAAATAAATGATTATGGAACCAGTAGTTAACAAATTTAACGAAAACGAAGGTGGTGGAAGGCTGTCCCGAATATCATGGGGCGCAATTGTCGCGGGCGCAATCACGGCATTGGCCGTAGCTTTTTTATTAAATATTTTGGGCCTGGGCATAGGCCTGGCAACCATTGATCCCCTGTCAGAGGCTGATCCATTAGACGGTCTGGGTACGGGTACCGCCATTTGGTGGGCCGTTTCCAATTTTGCGGCCCTTTTTATAGGCGGCATGGTCGCGGCGCGTATGTCGGGGCTGCCCTCTAACGTTGACGGGGCTTTGCACGGCTTTTTGGCCTGGGCATTGTATTCCCTCGTTACCGTATATTTTGTGTCCTCTTCCATTGGCGGAATCGTCAACGGAATTGCCGGGGCGGCATCCGGACTTTTCGGTGGAGACAACTCCAAACAGATAACCGTACAGTTGGACGATGCCAAAAATCAGGCACAGGACAAAGCACAGACCTCGTACGAAGGCATTAAAAAACAGGTGTTCAAGGCCATCAATGCCGGGGAACGCTTTAACGTGCTGCCGGAAGACGCCTCTGCAGAGGCACGCGACCTCTTACAAGAGTCAAAAAAAGATTTCAAACAGCTTAACCTAGAAGACAATCTGGAAAGCTTTTTCAACGATGTTTCCTTCGATATCGACGATAATGGGGATTTGGACGTTAGTGTAGACGGCGATAAGGACTTTTTCGACAAGGCCGCCTTGAAGGACTATTTGACCAAAAACACGGAACTCGACGATCAAGAGATCAACGGCATGATCAACAAATGGGAGAAAAACGTGCAGGAAGCGGTCACCAAGGCCGAAAATCTGTATGCCAAGGCGAAAAAGAAAGCCGTGGTAGCTGCCGATAAGACGGCCGAAGCGGTTTCCACTTTTAGCTTTATCGCTTTTATTGTTTTCCTTTTAGGTGCCGGTGCGGGTGTCTTTGGTGGAGCCACAGGGTCTCCGGAATATACCAAGCTCAGGGAGGCACGGATTAAAAAAACGTAAACGCAAGAGAAAATTCCAAACTAAAGGATAGCTTCCACCACTTTTCAACGATTTCCAAACGGAAGAATGGGATAAAATGGTCGATGTGAATATCAAAGGGGTGCTCAACGGAGTTGCAGCGGTACTGCCTACCCTTATCGAAAATAAGAGCGGTCATATTATAAACGTGTCTTCCAGTGCGGCGCACAACTATTTTCCCGGTGGGGCGGTCTATTGTGCCACAAAGGCCGCAGTTAAAATGTTCTCGGAAGGACTACGCCAGGAACTCGCACCAAAGTACGGCATAAACGTTACCTGGATCGAGCCCGAGGCGGTCTCCACGGAATTGATGGATAGCATAACGGATGAAGATATTAAAGAGGAAATGAAGGAAATGCAAAAAATGACTTTCTTGGAGGCCGAGGATGTCGCCGAGGCTATTCATTATGCCCTGGCACAGCCGGCACGGGAGAACATAAACGATGTGTTTATTATGCCAACGGAATAACAGCGTTAACCAAAATTATTCACAATGGAGAAGGAAACAAAATGGACTGCAAACGATAGTTCCCCGGTCGATACCAAGCAAAAGGATGGAATCGGTGTACGAAATCAGACAACGAATTCTTCGGGGTCAAGATTTCCCCTAGTTACGATTATTGCCATTGTAATGTTGTTGGCGATTGTCGGATTTTTTCTCTTACTATAGGCGTATACTGTCGCGCCGCTAAACATTATCAGCGTTTAAAATTCCATGAACGACTCTAATCCTTTCGATGATTTTCTAACTATCATAGTCTTTCTCTCTCGGTATTCTTCGGATTCCTATTCGAAGGTGCGAATTTGCGAATTCTTTTAATCTGCCGGGCCAGTTTTCTAGGTGCTTCCATAGGGATCAATGGCCTAATTGGCCCAAGGCTATGACGGACGGACGTTTTAGGTAAGGCAATACCTCTTGATGGATGGCAGTCGGTTCGATAACCGGGTCTTGGTTGAAATTTGAACTGCGAACAAATGCAAACAAAATAGATATATCGGGCGCCTATGCCAACTCGCTCGGAAGGCATGAAAAGTAAAAATCAGGCATGGCAAATAGTAGAGGGTTCCAGTGCGTTTGCTTTTGGGTCAAAAATTGACGCACTAGAGCCGATGGGTATTGTAATATAAAACTAGCTTTCGATTCCTTAATCATAAAATTAGAAAATCATGGGCCAGATAAAAGAAAAAATGGAAACCGAGTGAATAGCACTAAGTAAATAGGACCAACACTGTCGAAGATCCATAACCCTCCCATAAAACTCAAATACTATGAAATCAAAATTATTAGGAATCGCCGCGGCACTGGTCAAGGGCCGCAAGTTTACCTTGGCACTGGTCGGCGCCCAATTTGCTTATCTGGGCTTCAGATATCTTAAGGAAAGAAAGCAAAAGAAGCTCAAGAAGTAGAGTGGACTTGGAATATTCTTAAAGTATGAATTTATTCTTGAACAAAAATTTCATCGACAATTTCTAATGAAACACTACAAGCTATGGGCAACAAAAAGCAGGAAACCGCAAAGACAAAAGACTTAAAAAAGTATCAAATGGATCCCGAAGGGAAACCGTTGACCACGCGTCAAGGACTCAAGGTCAACGACACGAACAATTCATTAAAAGCGGGACCCCGGGGCTCGACCCTGTTGGAGGATTTTTTGCTTCGGGAGAAAATCACGAGCTTCGACCATGAACGTATTCCAGAGCGCATCGTACATGCCCGGGGCAGCGGCGCACATGGTTATTTTGAACTCTACGATAGCATTCCCGAATTTTCAAAGGCCGGTATTTTCACGGATACCGAACGGACGACCCCCGTTTTTGTGCGGTTCTCGACCGTCGCAGGCTCAAAGGGTTCTACGGACCTGGCCAGGGACGTTCGGGGGTTCGCCGTGAAATTCTATACCGAGGAGGGTACCTGGGATCTGGTCGGCAACAACATGCCGATCTTCTTTATCCAAGATGCCATGAAGTTTCCCGACCTGATCCATGCCGTAAAGCCGGAGCCGAACAACGAAATTCCGCAGGCGGCCTCCGCGCACGACACTTTTTACGACTTTATATCGTTGACGCCGGAAACCCTGCACAACCACATCTGGGTGATGAGCGATAGGGGCATCCCCAGAAGTTTGAGAATGATGGAGGGTTTTGGCATCCATTCCTACCGCTTGATAAACGACAAGGGCGAGGCGCATTTCGTGAAATTCCATTGGAAGCCCGTTTTGGGCGTACATTCCGTCACTTGGGACGAGGCGGTAAAAATTAGCGGTGCGGATTCCGATTTCCACCGGCGCGACCTTTGGGACGCTATCGAGTCGGGACAGTTCCCAGAATGGGAATTAGGTCTACAGATCATTCCCGAAGCGGACGAGCACAAATTCGATTTCGACCTGTTGGATGCCACCAAGCTGGTGCCCGAGGAAATGGTGCCCGTAAAAATCATCGGTAAAATGACGCTAAACCGGAATCCCGAAAACTTTTTTGCAGAAACCGAACAGGTCGCCTTCTTGCCCGGTAATATCGTACCGGGCATCGACTTTTCGAACGATCCGTTATTGCAGGGGCGTATCTTTTCGTACCGCGATACCCAAACTTCGCGATTGGGCAGTACCAATTTCCATCAGATTCCCATTAACAGGCCTTTGGTGGAAACGCACCATAACCAGCGCGATGGGCACATGCAGATGAACATTCCCAAAGGACAAACGGCCTATTTCCCGAATACCTTGGGCGGTGGTTGTCCGCATCTGTCCAAAGTAGCGGATGGCGCCTTCTCCTCCTATGAAGAACGTATCGATGCGAAAAAAGTCCGTACCCGTAGTGAAAGTTTTGTCGACTTTTTTTCCCAGCCCGCCCTTTTCTATAGAAGCCTGGCCGTTTGGGAAAAAAGCCATGTGGCGGCGGCCTATTCCTTTGAACTCGGCAAGTGTAAGCACGAACACATTCAAAAGCGCATGCTGTGGATGGTGGCGCAGATCGATGAAGATCTGGCCGAAAAAGTCGCCAAAAATATAGGGCTGAAAGTCCCTAGTGAAATCGAGCGACCTATCAATCAGGCCATCGGCGCCGACGCCGATGTGGAGGCCTTTCAGCCCGGGGCCAAAAAGAATTATTTAGACGAGTCGCCAGCGCTGAGTCAGGCCAATACCAAATTCGAGACCATCGCCACCCGTCAGATAGCTGTGCTGGCCGGTGACGGATTCAGTATGGATGATTTCAAACCTATGAAAGCTGCTTTGGAAAAAGAGAATGCCATGGTCAAAATCGTTGCGCCCCATGGGGACACCATTACATGTGATACCGATATGGAACATGAAGTGGATGCCGCCATCGAAACCACCGAAAGTGTTCTGTACGACGCGGTTTACATTCCCGGAGGGCAGGCCTCCATCGATGCGCTTCTGGAAAATGCCAAGTTCCAAAAATTTATCAACGAAGCCCTCAAACACTGCAAGGCCATAGCAGCGGACGGCGAAGCGGAAAAATTGTTGGATAAGACTTATGTAAAGGACTTTAAGGACGGCGACGCGGCCATTTGCATCAATGCGGATCCCAAGGACTTTGTCAAGGCCATTGCCCAACACCGGAATTGGGAGCGTATGGAAGAGGCCAACAAAATACCGGTTTAAGCTAAGCTTCCCACTTTATAAGCGATACAGCTAATTTTTAGTCCGATTGGCACCGTACATCACCGGATTCCCGACTACTTTAGATGGAATTATTAACTTCAAAAAAGAATACCTATCATGAAAAATTTACAGGAACTTTTCGAACACCAAATAAAAGATCTTTACAGCGCGGAAACACAATTGATAGCGGCCTTGCCGAAAATGGCGGAAAATGCTTCCGATTCCAAATTACAGAAAGCCTTTACGGACCATTTGGAGGAAACCAAGCAGCAAAAAACCAGATTAAAGGAAATCTGCGACGAACTCGATATCAAACCGGGCGGGGAAAAATGTAAGGCCATGGAAGGGCTGATCAAAGAGGCCGAAGGTTTTATCGACGAAGCGGAAACCGATGAGGTGATGGACGCCGGCCTTATCGCCGAGGCCCAGCGCGTCGAACACTATGAAATTTCCGGTTACGGTACGGCCGTACGCTTTGCCAAAGAACTCGGTCATTCGGACATAGCCAAAAAACTCCAGAAAACGTTGGACGAGGAGTACGATGCCGACAACAAGCTGGACAAGCTGGCAGAGGGGCGCCTCAACAAAAAGGCCAAGGCATAAGCGAATAGTATTGGCACCTTATCCCATGTCACGAAAGCACCCCGATAACGGGTGCTTTTTCTTTATCGAAAGATTGACAGATGCCGAACCCTAATGGGTCATCAATTAACCCGATAAAAACCATCCTACTTCAACAATTTCTCTATCTTCGGTATCCATAAAAATATCAAGTCCGATATATTTCCGGCTTGCCTTGACCCCTTATTGACGAACCTAAATGAAAAAGACTATGGAAAAAGGAACGACGACCGATAATAAGCCCAAAAAGCGGACAAAGCCTTCAAAACATCTGCCGCAGCCCAACATTGTTCACCAGCTCAAAAAGTTGGTATCCAACGAGAGGGACCTGACCGAAATTGTGTGCCTGACCTCGTACCCGCCCCGGGAGTGTGGCATCGCCACGTATTCCAAGGATCTGGAACGGGCGCTTACCGATACCTTCGGGGAGGCTTTCAAATTGACAACCGTACCCTTGGAATCGGGAACCTCCAAGCATCGGTATCCCGAGGTGATAGCGGAGACCCTGAACACCGATTCCGCCCTCGATTTTCTGCAAGCGGCCTATCGTATCAATGCCGACCGCAAAGTTGGGCTGGTCATGATACAGCATGAATTCGGACTTTTTCAAAATAACGGGCATTCGTTCCATGAATTTTTGGAATATTTGGATAAACCGGTCGTAGTCACCTTTCACACGGTTCTGCCCGATCCGACCCCCGAATTGAAACAGAAGGTATCCACGATCGCTTCCCGTTCCGCCGCAATTATCGTGATGACCCGCACTTCCGCCGATGTGTTGACCAAGCAGTACGATATCTCTCCCGACAAGATAAGCGTCGTCGCCCATGGCACCCATTTGATCGAATATGAGGATAAAGACAACTTAAAGGAAAGATATGGTCTGGAGGGAAGAACGGTACTTTCCACTTTTGGATTGCTTGGGCCGGGCAAAAGCATAGAGACCAGCTTGGATGCACTTCCCGAGATTATCGATCGGCATCCCGAAGTTATATTTTTGATCATAGGTAAAACGCACCCCACCCTAGTGAAAGAAAAAGGGGAGGGGTACAGGCACTTCCTGGAAGAAAAGGTCGAGACGCTGGGCCTGGTCGATCACATCCGCTTTATCGATGAATTTGTGCCACTCGATGATCTATTGGAATATCTGCAATTGACCGATATTTACCTCTTTACCTCGAAAGACCGCAACCAGGCTGTCAGCGGTACCTTTGCCTATGCCCTGGGTTGCGGGTGTCCCGTAATATCGACGCCGATTCCCCATGCGCTCGAAGTCCTGCAGAACGGTGCCGGAGTCCTCTTCGATTTTGAGGACTCCCACCAATTGCAACACGCGGTCATCGATCTGTTGGAGGATGATAAGGCCCGTGCCAAAATGAGTCTCGACGGAATGCGTACCGCTTCCGCTACGGCCTGGGAAAATTCGGCCATCGCCCATGCGAGGATTTTTGAAAACGTCTTGCAGGGGTCGTTGCCCTTACAATACAAAAAACCGCCGATCGACCTGAAACATCTCAAAAGGATGACTACCGACATGGGCGTTATCCAATTTTCGAAAATCAACCATCCCGATATCGAAAGCGGCTATACTTTGGACGACAATGCCCGGGCCTTGGTCGCAATGTGCCAACATTACGAATTGACCGGGAACGGCGCGGACCTGCCCTATATAAAGACCTATTTCGATTTTGTCTTTTCCTGTTTTCGTCCGGATGGCACATTTTTGAACTATGTGGACAAGGAACAGCGGTTTACGGACCAAAACGGCAGCGTCAATCTAGAGGATGCGTGCGGTCGGGCCTTATGGGCCCTAGGCTATCTGCTTTCCATTTCGGACCGTTTCCCTGGAAAATACCAACATATCATTGAAAAGGCCAAATTCGTTTTCCAACATGCCTTACAGGCGGTGGACGATTTCCGTTCGCCGCGCGCTACGGCCTTTATCATCAAGGGACTCTATTTTTACAATCAATCGGAAGGAAGGGAATGTATCAATACGGTCGTCGAGAAATATGCCGATCGATTGAAGGCCCAATACGATAGCGAATCTGACGAAGATTGGCACTGGTTCGAGGGCTATCTGACCTATGGCAACAGCGTGCTGCCCCAGTCGATGCTGATGGCCTATGTGATGACCCTGCATCCGGGATATCGCAAGGTAGCGAAGAGATCCTTCGATTTTCTGCTGTCCAAAATTTTTGATGGCGATATGATCCGGGTCATTTCAAATAGGGACTGGCATATGCGCGACGCAAAATTGGATGACGGGTTCCAGGGCGGGGAGCAGCCCATCGATGTAGCCTACACCATTTTGGCCCTGCGCCTTTTCCACAAGATTTTCCCCCAAGAGGGATATGATACGCTCATGGAAACTGCGTTTGCCTGGTTTTTGGGCAAAAATCCACTACACCAGACCATCTACAACCCCTGTACGGGCGGATGTTACGACGGGCTTGAACGGCACAACGTCAACCTGAACCAAGGCGCGGAATCGACCATCAGCTATCTCTTGGCACGGATGGCCTTCGAAAATTTCGACCTTTCATGAAAATCGCCCTATTGTCGCCCATCGCCTGGCGTACGCCCCCACGGCAATATGGACCTTGGGAACAAGTTGCCTCCACCATTGCGGAGGGATTGGTGGCCAAGGGCCATGATGTAAGCCTGTTCGCCACCGGCGACTCGCAGACCTCCGGAACCCTGGAGGCCATCTGTCCAAAGCCCTACGGGGAGGACGATACAATCGACCCCAAGGTCTGGGAAAGTCTGCACATCGGTAATTTGATGGAAAAGGCGGAAAATTTTGATATCATCCACAACCATTACGACTTTCTTCCCCTGACCTATTCCCGGCTGATCGATACCCCGATGGTCACGACCATCCATGGTTTTTCTTCGGAACAGATCATTCCAGTGTATAAAAAGTACAATCCCACATCGACCTATATTTCGATCTCGAATGCGGACCGGCATCCCGATCTGGATTATCACCGTACCATTTACCACGGTATCGATTCCACAAAATTCCAATTGAACAATCACAAGGAAAATTATTTGCTGTTCTATGGAAGGATCCATCCCGATAAGGGAACGCTAGAGGCTATCGGAATTGCGAAAAAGACGGGATATCCCCTCAAGATAGCGGGACTGGTCCAAGACCAAGAGTATTACAGCAGTGCTATCGAACCTCGCATCGACGGTGAGAACGTCATCTATTTGGGAAATGTAGGCCCGACCGAAGGAAACGAACTCTTGGGAAATGCCAAGGCCCTATTGCATCCCATTTTGTTCGACGAACCCTTTGGGTTGAGCGTTGCGGAGGCCATGATGTGCGGCACGCCCGTAATCGCCTTTAACAGGGGAAGTATGCCCGAACTCATCGAAGATGGTAACACCGGTTTTTTGGTCGATACGGTCTCGGAAGCTGTTGAAGTAGTACAGCGACTGAACGAACTGGATCCCAACTATTGCCGGGCGTATGCTATGGAGAAATTTAGTATCGATAACATGGTAGCGGAATATATTGAAGTTTATAAGGATGTTATTGCATAAAAAAAATTAAAGAATAGTATACTGGGCACATGGGTTTTACGGATTACCAATGGCCATTGATCAACTCTAAACCAACAGTAACCTTCCTATTTCTTTAAGGCCTGCATCAGTTCATCCATTTCCACAGTGGCGTAGGAAGACGAATAGTCCGACACCGCATAGGGCAAGACCAGACTCCCGTTATTGATCATCGACCCGCAGGAATAGACTACGTTGGGCACATAGCCCTCGCGCTCTTCCTCCAAGGGCGAAAGCAGGGGTTGCGACAATCTTCCGATTTCCGTGGTGGGATCGTCTAGATCGAACAGGGATGCCCCGATACAGTAGCGGCGCATGGGGCCGACGCCGTGGGTGATGACCAACCAGCCTTCTTCCGTCCAGAGCGGTGCGCCGCAATTTCCTATTTGGGTAAATTCCCACGGATGTTTTGGCTCCTGTATTTTGATTGCCTCGTTCCAGAGCGTGTTGCGATCGGAATACATCAGGTAGTTGTTTACGCCGTCCACTCTGGCTAGTACCGCATATTTTCCGTTGATCTTTTTTGGGAAAAGGGCAAAATTCTTGTTCTGTGCCGCCTTGCCGTGCATGGGCATTATACGGAACGTGCTAAAATCTTCCGTTGATAATAATTTTGGCAAAATGGTATGGCCATCGTAGGCGGTATAAGTTGCATATATCTTCGTCGAACCATCGTCTTCGGTAAACCGCACGAACCTGGCGTCTTCGATGCCTTTGCTTTCCGATGGGGAAATCGGAAAAATGACACGTTCGGAAATATCGGAATCCCGACTGAACTCGATATCGTAATACGAATCGACCAACCAGGTCATCTCTTCGAGAGCCAAACGGTTATCGTTGCTGATACCATTGCCCAATACCTTATCTACCGCTGCTTTCAATTCATGATATTCAAAATGGTCCGGTAAATCGTCCATAATCGTTCTTGAATACCGTGGCGATATTTTCATCTCCTGCAACTTTTGAACGAACCGCCCTTTATCGTAGGATTTTTTCCGGACGATCTTGGCCATATCGATATGGTTTCGGGTTTTGTTCGGATGAAAATCGTTGTTGGCATCGAGGATACCCCGACGAAAAACGATGGACGATAAATGTCCCTCGCCCGTGGCCCTAAAAGAAATGATCACCCGCTTTTCACCCTTCGCCAAAAAGGATTGGTCGAAATCCTCTATAATAGAGGGATTGAACATCGCAGCCGACTCTATGGAATATTCCATCGTCGCATACGAGCCGATCAGCAGTTTTTCTTCATGGGTAAAACTACTAGCGTCCATTTCCAAATTTTCTATGAGTTTCTTATGGTTTTTGAAATGGTTGAGAAATATTTGGGAAATATTCCGGTGGCGGCCTGCAAACTCCCGCAACGTATGTTCCAACACCCGATGTACCTCGTCCTCATTCAAAGCGACGACCCGTTTGATCAGTTCGTGGGTACGCTTTTCGCCATTGTTAAAGAACCGGGCGACGACCCTACTGCTATCGGGTAAAAATTGAATATCTTTTCGTTGGACTGAAACGTGCATATTTTGAGGGTTTGGTGCGCTGAATTAGTTGCTGAAATACATTTTGGGGAAAATCGAAAATTGCCTGCATTAAAAATAAGCTTATTTCAATTCCGGAACGGAGTAGAAGACCAAATTATTGCATGCAAGATATGAAAAAAGACCACATTCTTGGAATTCGGTCTTTTAACAAGGTAAAGTTCTTAGGCGTGGTATACCGGTTGCAGAGGTTCAAAATCGATTAGGAATAGCTATTCCATGAGTCCTATAAATGCCAATCCTAGGCCCCGGCAATTTCATCCATCGCCGGATAATTCCTTTAGGGTTACGATTTGTTCTGTTATCGAACTTCAAGAACGTGATCCGCCCGTACCTTGCGCGCATGGCTAGAATGCCAATAATGATGATAATGAAAGTGACAAATATTCTTGAATTGAAGAGCGACACCGATATACTCTCCAATCCGTTCGACCGTCCGGCGCATGCGAACGCCTTTTTCGACGTGGGCACCCATGATGAAGGGGAAGCCACCGATCTGGTGTCCCGACATTTGAACGCCCTGACCGATTTTATAGGGCAGGGCGGCTACCCCTCTATCGGGGCACAGGCCTCCGTCAATAGTAAGCAAATCCGTATGGGCGTTTTCGGAATTATGGCGGATGCCGATACCGTTTCAAATTTGGCATAGGCACTGTTCGAATACCTGCAGTCGGCCAAGGAGAGCAAAAGTCAGTAGCTCAGCTACATTGCGGTATTCCCGGAGGATGAATGAAGACTTCTCCGATAGTTTTGGTGGCGATGCCTTTTTTTTTGGTAGGCCTTCACCCCAAAGCCAGCAGAAAGGCTCGGCGGTTTCACGTACCGGCCATTGCGTTCAATTTGCACAGCCAGTTCGAACAGCTCCGTAAAAAAGGACGTTATGAAATTATGAAAAATGCCATCCGGCAGAACGAAATGGAATTTCAAGGTTCGATCAACCCTATGCTCCCAGACCACGGAAAAGATCTGGAAGCCCGGCAATATTCCGGTAGAAATGTAACCGATACATGGGTCTGTCCCTTTAAACATAACTAAAATGAATACAATAGAACCACAATCCGGAACAGGTTTTGAAATAAAGAAGGGAGACTATCTAAAAGTAGTCTGCCCCGAAGGCGAGCAGGTCGCCGACCTTATGGCCTACCGGCACAACGATATGACCGAGGTTTTGAGCAACGGCAAGACCTTCGATTACGAAGAGAGCATCTATCTGACCACCGGCAACATCCTGTACAGCAATAAAAGCAAAGAGATGCTAGAAATCGTACTTGACACCTGCGGCCGGCACGATTTTCTATTGGCGCCCTGTTGCCCCGATACGTTCAAAAAACTATATGACAACGTGACCGAGCATCCCAGCTGCCGGAACAATCTGTACGAAAGCTTAAAAGATTACGGCGTCGAGGCGCATACCATTCCCACGGCGTTCAACATTTTTATGAAAGTGGATGTCAACAAGGAAGGCAAAATACAAGTAAAAAGGCCCCAGGCCAAGGCCGGCGATCAAATAGTGTTTAGAGCGCACATGGATATGGTCATCGCCCTGACCACATGCTCCGCCGAAAAGACGAACAACGGCACCCTGAAACCCATCGATTATCAGGTGCTGACCTTGGAGGAATTTACAAAAGAAAACCAGATGCGGCAGAAAAGCTAGTGTCGCGCCTTTAAAAAATCAATACCATGGAAGAAGATTATTATGGAATACCTATTACAGGTGAGTTTTGGTCTATCGTTGTTTCCACAACGACCCCCTGTTGGTAATGGACGGCGAAAACATCCTGCACGAAAACTTAAAAAAGACCCATCTCACCGAGGGCGACCTTTGCGCCATTTGGTAAGGTACTAGAAAATAGTATCCACCCAAGATTATTTTTATGAAAGACCATTTACTGATTTTAGCGGGGATCGGAATCATCTTCTTGCTTATGGCCTGGCTACCGGCCATCTCGAACAAAATCCGTATTTCTTACCCCGTGATTTTATTGAGTATCGGAGTACTCTTATTTCTGGCAGGCTTTCCGATCCAATGGCCGGATCCTTTCTGGTCGAATTCCAAGATCAAGACCCTTAGCGAGGTCATCGTGGTCATCTCCCTGATGGCCGCGGGCCTGAAAATTCCGAAACACGAAAATTTGAAATTCTGGCGCATTCCGTTTCGTTTTATCGTTATAGCCATGCCCCTGACCATGATCGGTTTTTACTTTCTGGGCACGGAACTTTTGGGATTATCCTTGATGAGCGCCCTGCTGTTGGCGGCCGTTCTGGCCCCGACCGATCCCGTGCTGGCCGCAGAGGTGCAGCTTGAAAATATCGAGGAACAGAATGGCGAAGGCCTGGAATCGGAATTCGCCCTTACCGCCGAAGCGGGACTTAACGATGGTCTGGCCTTTCCGTTTACCGTGCTGGGGGTAATGGTCATACAGGCCGGTTCATGGGAAGCGTTTGATCTTTCCCTCTGGTTCTGGGACGATTTTCTGCTACGTGTAAGTTTAGGCGTACTCTTCGGATTTATATTTTCAAAGGGCGTACTAATAGCCCACAAATGGCTCTGCGACCGGTTCGACATTATCACCCACGACGGACTTCTGGCCTTTGCCCTGGCCATCAGCGTCTATTCGATTACGGAGCTGGTGCACGGCTACGGTTTTCTTGCCGTATTCGTGTCCGGTCTGGTCTTGAAGAACAGTGATCATATACGACAAGGCTACAAGGAGAAATTACATAATTTTGTGGATGAGTTCGAAAGGCTGTTGTTGGTCATATGGATATTGCTTTTCGGAGGCAGCATTATGAACGGCCTGCTGAGCATCTCTGGATGGGACGGGTTGCTATATGCACTGCTCGGCATCTTTGTCGTTCGACCGATCGCAGGTCTTGTAAGCTTGATCGGGCATCCTATTTCCATACGGGAAAAGTTGATGGTCAGTTTTTTCGGGATCCGCGGTATCGGGTCCCTGTTCTATCTGGCATGGGCCTTGATTGAAATCGGGGACTATGAAGATAGCAGTATGCTCTACAGTATTGTGGGGGTGGTCATGCTGACCTCGATCGTGGTGCATGGTATCAGTGCTCCCTATATCTTTAAGAAACAAAAAGAAATTAGTTGAAGTTTATTACACAGTGCCTCGCCGACCTCAAGAACAAAATAGGGCCTATCAAGACACATTCTCTCTTTCGCAACCTGCCCTATCTAGGTTGTTCAACAGGCAATATCACATGAAATGTGGCGCCTTGGCCCTCTTCCGAAACCGTATAGATGGCCCCATGGTGGTTCTCGACGATTTTTTTGACGAGCGAGAGGCCGATACCACTGCCCTTCTGGTTGCGCGATTCGCGCAGGCGTTGGAAGATAAGGAATATCTGCTCTTGGTATTTGGGGTTGAAACCGATGCCGTTATCGCTTATAATGATCTCACAATAGTCCATCTTGGGCGAAAGCGCCGGATACTTCGCAATATCCTTTCTTGCAAAGGCGCGTGACGACACCTTGACTATCGGTGCCACGCCCTCGTTAGAAAACTTGAGCGCATTGCCGATCAGGTTGCCCAGCAACTGGTTCATCTGAATGGGTATGGCCTCTATTTCCGGCAGCTGCCCGATATCGACCTTGGCCTGTTTTTCTTTTATAAGCAGTTCGAAATCGGTCATAATTTCCCTCGTAATCTTACTGAGATCAGTCGGCTCGAACAGTTCACCATGGTGTGCCACGCGGGAGTAGTCGAGCAGCCCTTTGATCAGGCCGGACATGCGCTCCGCCGAAGATGCTATTTTTTTTAGGGTGGCATTATTCTCCAGAAGGTTGTCTTTTCCGTTCAATAAAAGATCCGAAAAGATCATGATTTTCCGCAGCGGCTCTTGCAGGTCATGGCTGGCCACATGTACGTACCGGTCTAATTGCTCATTGGTCTTCTTCAGCTCGGCAATAATTTTTTTGTAGCCGTCCGTCATCTTTCTTTCGGTAATGTCTTCCATGGACAACAGGATCAGCTTTTCGGAATCCGTATTGTGTACGATTTCCTGGGCATTGAAAATAAACGACTTTTGCTTTCCCGAAGGGAAATCGATGATAATCTCTTCGTCAACGACCCGTTCTTTTTCGGGAAGCACTTTATGTAAAAGGTTGCGCAGTTGATAATTGTTCCACAGCTGCTGCTGCATGTCGAAAAAGGACTTGCCCTCGATTTGGGCCTCGACCACATCGAATTTTTTGTAGAAGGCCGCGTTGGCGATCTGCACCCGATAACCGCTTTCCAGCACGAGAAGGGGTTCACGCAGGTTGGCAATGATGGCCTCGAGATAGTTCAGGGTACGGTTCAGCTCGCGCTGTTTCTCCATTAGCTCGCGATTGACGATGATAAGCTCTTCATTGGTCGATTGCAGTTCTTCTTTCGAGGTCTCCAGTTCTTCGTTCAGGCTCTGCATCTCTTCGTTGCCGCTCAGCAGTTCTTCGTTGGCGCTCTGTAGTTCTTCGTTGGAAGTCTCTTGGTCTTCGCTGATGCGGCCCATGTCTTCCCGGGCCTGTTCGAGTTCC
>NZ_JBGTHY010000074.1:0-1983 GCF_041745955.1 Pricia sp. | reverse complement strand
GCATGCCATTAACTCTTCAAGGGAACATCAAAGGCCCGAATTGACCCACACGGTCGTAAACGACTACGAAAACACACTTTCCTTTGATAAAAAGATAGCCAAAAATGAGGCATTGGAATTTGCTTGGACAGGAGCTCAATGCACAAGTAAGAATATTTCAGATCCGAAGTCCGAATCCGAGCGTATGGTTATCTACAATTTGCTCAATAGTAAAGAGGTGCTGTTGCAGCAGCATAGAAAATTATGGTCCGAGCTATGGGAAGGGGATATCGAAATCGAAGGCGATCTGACCTCCCAGCAAGATGTCAGGCTTGCGCTTTACCATTTGTACGCCTTTGGCCGTGGGGATTCCGACCTGAGTATCGCTCCCATGGGGCTCTCCCTGCAAACCCCTTATAATGGCCATATTTTTTGGGATACCGAGCTATGGATGTTTCCTCCTTTATTATTGTTCAATCAGGATATCGCAAGATCGTTGGTCAACTATCGTTCGGATCGATTGGCAATGGCAAAACAACGGGCCATCAATTACGGATACAATGGGGCGATGTTCCCATGGGAGAGTGACGATACCGGGGAAGAGGCCACCCCGCCGTTTGCGCTTACCGGCCCCTTTGAACATCATGTTACCGCGGACATAGCTATTGCGTTTTGGAACTATTATCGTGTAACGAAGGATAAACAATGGCTGAAAGAAAAAGGATTTCCAGTGATAAATGAAATAGCCGATTTCTGGGTCAGTCGCGTTACGGCAAATGCGGACGGGAGCTACTCCATCAATAACGTGGTCGGCGCCAATGAGTTTGCGCCCAACGTAAATGACAATGCCTTTACCAATGGTGCGGCGATTACCGCGCTCAACTATGCCATAAAGGCTTCCGCGGCATTGGGAATCGAGCCAGATCCGAAATGGCAAGACGTCGCGAACAACATCAAAATACTCCGTTTTCCCGACGGTACTACAAAAGAGCATAGCGATTACGATGGGGAGATCATCAAGCAGGCCGATGTCAATCTGTTATCCTATCCGCTTACAATCATAGATGATAAAAAATCCATTTTAAGGGATCTGGAATACTATGAACCAAAACTTTCCAAGGAAGGGCCCGCCATGGGCAAATCCATTTTTGCCGTACTTTATGCGAGACAAGGTGATGTGGATAACGCTTATCGCTTGTTCAAGGAAAGTTATGTTCCCAATCAACAAGCACCTTTTGGTGCTTTATCCGAAGTGGCCACGAGTAACTTTTCTTATTTTGCAACCGGTGCCGGTGGCATGTTGCAGACCGTACTGTTCGGGTTCGCAGGACTCGAGTTTTCTGACGTGGGCATCGTTCAAAAAAATCCGATCATCCCAAAGGAATGGAAATCACTAACAATAAAAGGTGTCGGCCCTGAGAAGAGGAACTACCGGATTGAACAATTCTGAAACCGTACCGATTTTTCGTATACCACGGTTCTAGTCACCGAAATATCGATTTTTTACCCTACTTATTTATTGGGAATAACAGGTTTATTATTTTAGCCATTGCTTATTCTCAAAGCCATATGAGTTCGATCAAACCAACGCGTCTTATTGCTTTGCTCGCCGTTCTGTACTCGACAAATGTTGTGGCACAAAAAAGTGTCGATACGCAGCAACTGCTTTGGACACGATACTACCTTAAACTGAAACTTAATGACAGCTATGAAATAAGACAGGAATTGGAGGAAAGGACATACTGGTTTCCATGGCGGCAACATCAATTTCTTTCAAGAACTTTTGCGGGCCGTAAACTCGGAAAAGGATGGAATGCGGGGATTGGCCTCACCTATCTTCTTCAATCGCTTCCCCAAGACCCTGAGATAACCGAATATTCCAACCAATTGGAACTACGTCCACAGCTTGAAATAGCGTATAAGCAGGATATTTCGGAAAAAATAACCCTCTACCATCGGTATTGGAGCGATTTTCGGTTTTTTGAACAGCCTAACGGCTCATTC
>NZ_JBGTHY010000073.1:0-1900 GCF_041745955.1 Pricia sp. | reverse complement strand
TGTTCGAATTGGTTTCAAGTGATTATTCGGGAATGGACTTCAACAACCGAATCCAACCTTTTGAAAGTGATACGCTAAACGCCCTTGAATATGACGTGCTGTTCAATGGAGGGGGCATAGGGATTGGCGATTTCAACGGCGATGGTTTACAGGATGTTTTTTTTGCCGGCAACTTGGTATCCTCCAAGTTATACCTGAACCAAGGCGATTTCAGGTTTCGGGATATTACGGAGAAAGCCGGGGTATCTACAAGTAAATGGTGTGCGGGCGTTTCGGTAGCGGACGTTAACCAAGATGGCCTGATGGATGTATATCTCTCGGTGGCCAATGCCACGGGTTCCAAGGCCGGGAGGTCGAACCTGCTGTTTGTCAATCAGGGAAATAAAAATAACGTTCCCGTGTTTAAAGAATCGAGTACGGAATATGGGCTCGCAGACGATGGATTTTCCATACAATCCGCCTTCTTTGATTATGATAAAGACGGCGACCTTGATTGCTATATACTTACCAACGCCATGGAACGGACCGGCCGTAACCAACTCCGTCAAAAAAAGAACGACGGGAAGGGCGAATCGAACGATCGGTTGTATGAAAATAAGGGAGTTCAAGATGGGCATCCCGTTTTTAAAAATGTGACGTCGAGTGCCGGTATTTTAAAAGAAGGGCATGGACTGGGGCTTTGCATTACCGATTTAAATAAAGACGGCTGGCCCGATGTGTATTGCGCGAACGATTTTGTATCCAACGACCTTATTTGGATCAACAACCAAGACGGTACTTTTACCGACAGATCCACCGATTTTTTGAAGCATACCTCCTACAACAGTATGGGGGTAGATATACAGGATTTCAATAATGATGCACTCCCCGATATCTGCGTGGTCGATATGCTGCCCGAACCGGAACAGCGCAGAAAAATGATGGTGATGAAGACCAATAGGGACTTT
This sequence comes from Pricia sp., assembly GCF_041745955.1. Taxonomy (NCBI): domain Bacteria; kingdom Pseudomonadati; phylum Bacteroidota; class Flavobacteriia; order Flavobacteriales; family Flavobacteriaceae; genus Pricia; species Pricia sp. The sequence goes on along the minus strand of NZ_JBGTHY010000073.1, from coordinate 953 downwards.
TTCACCCTTGCAGAAAATCTAGGGTACCAAGACCAGTATGTTCGCAACGTACTGCAACTTAATCAAGGAAAAAACGGCCAAGGAGAGCTGGAATTTAGCGAAATGGGTCAATTGGCCGGGATACAAGCAACGGATTGGAGCTGGGCGCCCCTGCTGGCCGATTTTGACAATGACGGCCTAAAGGATTTGATAGTGACCAACGGGTATCGCCGCGACATTACCAATCTGGATTATGCGGTGTACCTGAACCAAGCAGAATCTTTCTATGGAATGTCCGAAGAAGAGGCCCGAAATAATAGGATCAAAAAACTCTACGAACTTCCCGAGGTAAAAATACAGAATTATGCCTATAAAAATACCGGTGATCTGATGTTCAAAGACGTCTCCAACTCGTGGGGGCTCGAAGAAAAGACCTATTCCAACGGTGCCGCTTACGCCGATCTGGACAACGATGGGGATTTAGATCTGGTGTTCAACAACATCGATTCCGAGGCAAGTCTATATCGCAACGACTTGATAACTTCCGACCCCGTTAAAAACGTGGGCTTAAAGGACAGTACCCATTTTGTCCGCCTCCGATTGAAATCGAAAACCATGGAAAACAAGGCGGTTGGTGCCAAGGTGCAGCTCGTTCTTCCTTCCCGTGAATTAAAATATCAGGAAAACCTGTCGGTCAGGGGCTATATGTCCTCCGTTGACCCCATACTCTCATTTGGTTTGGGCAGCGCTACTTCCTTTACGGTCGAGGTAACTTGGGCCGATGGAAAGTTGCAGCGTATCGATGGCCTTTCCCCCGATACCTTGCATACCATTGATTACGAGCCCCAAGATACAATGGTGCGAACGGCCGAAACGATCGGACCAGAAATCTTTCAATCGTTAAACGCGGATAGGTTGGGCCTGACCTTTAAACACGAAGAATACGCCTTCGATGAATTCAAGCGTACCTTTTC
>NZ_JBGTHY010000072.1:0-1556 GCF_041745955.1 Pricia sp. | reverse complement strand
AAGATCTGAAAAAGGATACTAAAATCGACTTTGGAAAAGAGCTGGACACCGAGGCCAAGGCATGGAAAACTATTTGGTCAGCCGGACAGGGAGCGGCCTCGATTGACGACAATCTGCCGGTCGCCGAGCTGGTCGGGAAGTTGAAATCGGAGTTTAAGGAGGCTGTTGAAGAACAAATCAAGCTGTTGGAGAATTATCCGAAGTAAATTACAGTTGGTGGCGCGGAGTATACAATGGTCGCCCGTATTTCGTATTTTGTATGCTGAAGTATTTATAGGAAAGTTTTAGGTATTTTTAATTAGTGGCAGATTATGGATAATTTTTCTCCATCTCAAATCCATCAAAAATGTATATCAAACGCAATATTGGCTGGGGACTCATTCTCCGTTACGCTTGGAAAAACCTTATCTTCTTTACGCTCTATGCGACCGGTATTTTTTGTCTCTACCATTACTTGGGATGGACATTTATCGACGTCCCCTTTCAGCCCCTGAGCGTCATCGGTATCGCCGTGGCCTTCTATATCGGGTTCAAGAACAGCCAGAGCTATGACCGTTTTTGGGAAGGGCGTAAAATATGGGGCGGCATCGTGAACTATAGCCGAACATGGGCGATACAGGTTCTGAGTTTTATCAAATCGGATGATACCGAGTTCGATAAAAAAATGCACACCCAGATGATTCACAGACAAATCGCTTGGATCAATGCGTTGCGGGTTCAATTGCGACAACCCAAGTCATGGTCGCTTACGGAGAATCGTATGGTCGAAAAAGTTTTCGACCGTCATGGCGAGCGCAATAGCTCGTGTAACGAGGCCCAAAATTACGTCAGTTTGCGGGAATTCAATGACCTAAGGAAACGTGTGAACCCGGCCACCCATTTGGTGAAAAATCAAGCGTTCGATATTTGTGCCTTAAAAGCAAAAGAAATTATCGACGGCTTTCAAGAAGATCAAATGCAGTCCGTCTTAGAAGAGTTCTATAATTTACAGGGGATGTGCGAACGCATAAAGAATACACCCTTTCCCAGACAATACGGTTACTTTTCAAAGTTGTTTACCTGGATATTCGTTTTGCTCTTACCCTTTGGCCTGTTGGATGTTTTTGAAGAGGATGCCGCATCCGGGCCCGCACGCATTGCCGATTGGTATTTATTTTTGATGATTCCGTTCTCCGTATTGATTTCATGGATATTCACTACTATGGAAGTCATCGGCGATAACAGCGAAGATCCTTTCGAAGGCCGAATCAACGATGTGCCCATGACCGCACTTTGCCGAACCATAGAAATCGACCTTCGCGATATGCTGAACGAAGAGGACCTGCCGGACCCAGTTACCCCTAAGGATAATATTCTGTACTGATGCCATTACTTTCTTCGAACTACAGGCCACCGGTTTACTTAAGATACGGCCATCTATCTACCATCTATTCCGGTCTGTTCCGAAAGGTCGATGGGCTACATCAAGAACGCGAGCGGCTAGAGCTACCCGACGGCGATTTTATGGACCTCGATTGGAGCTTCGCAGAAAAACCGTCCGGAAAAGTCGCTATTCT
>NZ_JBGTHY010000071.1:0-2395 GCF_041745955.1 Pricia sp. | reverse complement strand
GGAAAACACTATCACGGTTGGCAAAAACAGCCCAATGCGATAACGGTGCAGCAGGTATTGGAAGAAGCCTTGTCCACACTTTTACGGCGTCCCATAGAAACGGTAGGGGCGGGGCGCACCGATACCGGGGTGCATGCCAAGGTAATGTTCGCCCACTTTGAGGTGGATCGTATCGACGATGATATGGATCTGGTATACCGACTGAACGCTTTGCTTCCCGAAGCTATTGCGGTGCGGCAAATCTACGAGGTATCCGATAAGGCCCATGCCCGTTTTGATGCTATCCGACGGACGTATGAATATTGGATAGTCCAAGAGAAAAATCCCTTTTATTCCGACCATGCCCACTATATAAAATATCCTTTGGATATACCACGAATGAACGAAGCGGCAACCGTGCTATTTGAATATGGGGACTTCGAATGTTTCTCAAAATCGAACACCGATGTAAAAACCTATCGGTGTGAAATAACCAAGGCCATTTGGGAAAAGAAAGGGGTCAAATTGGTCTTTACCATAACCGCCGACCGTTTTTTACGTAACATGGTGCGGGCCATTGTTGGCACCTTGTTGGAGGTCGGTCAAGGTAAACGTTCGGTCGACGATGTTAAAAAGATTATAAATACCAAAGACCGAAGTCAAGCCGGCCCTTCAGCACCCGCAAAAGGCTTATATTTGACCTCTGTTCGATACCCCGATGAGATTTTAGAAAAGCATGGACAATAAGGATACCGGAAAAGCATTCGATCTACGACTCTTCAACCGCTTGTTAAGAAGGACCCGCCCGTACCGACTGACCTTTTATGGCGTCGCTTTGGCAGCGATTCTTTTGTCCGTTTTCGCGGTAATGACGCCCATTATCCTACAGCGAATCATCGACGATGCGATAAAGCAGGCCAACGCCGATCGATTGTTATACTTGACTTTGGCCATGTTGGGAGTGCTTCTGGGCCAAGTAGTCAGTCAGTTAGGCTTTAATTACTACGCCAATTGGTTGGGCGAATCAGTCATTAAGGATATTCGGGTCAACCTTTTTCAGCATATGCTGGGTTTTCGTATGAAGTATTTTGACAACTCGTCTTTGGGCGTACTTGTTACCAGGGCCGTAGCCGATATGCAGCGGATCGGGGAAATCTTCAGTCAGGGATTCTTTCAGATTGTCGCCGACCTGCTGAAAATGTTCGTTGCCGCTGGCGTAATGCTGTACATGAACTGGAAGCTGGCTCTGATCGTGTTCGTGCTGCTTCCTATAATTATGTATGCGACCCGGCAGTTCCAAAAAGCTATGAAAGTGGCGTTTACTGAGGTCAGGGCACAGGTGGCCAACCTGAATTCCTTCGTACAGGAACGTATTACAGGCATGAAAATCGTACAGCTGTTCACCCGTGAAAAAATCGAGAGCGACAAGTTCAGGATCATCAATGAAAAACATCAGAACGCTTGGCTGAAAACGGTTTGGTACAACTCCATCTTCTTTCCCATTGCCGAAATCGTTTCTTCCATTGCCGTAGGGCTAATCGTATGGTATGGCGGGCTGCTCAACGTCTCCAATTTGGCTCGGGAGGATTTCGGAACCATTTTCGCCTTCATTCTGCTGATCGACATGCTGTTCCGCCCCTTACGCCAGATCGCCGATAAGTTCAATACCTTACAGATGGGCATGGTGGCCGCCAATCGGGTATTCCGTATTTTGGATACCGATAGTAATATACAGGATGTAGGAACTATAGAAAAGGAAGCAGTTCGCGGCAATATCAAGTTTACGGATGTCCATTTTGGATACCTGGAGGACGAGGAAGTACTTCACGGCATCTCGTTCGAAGTCAAGGCCGGAGAGACCGTAGCCATTGTAGGCGCCACGGGTGCCGGAAAATCCACGATTATAAACCTGCTCAGTCGCTTCTACGAAATCAATTCCGGATGCATCGAAGTAGACGGCGTCGATATCAAGGATTTTAAATTGACCTCCCTACGTTCCCATATAGCCGTGGTTCTACAGGATGTCTTTCTCTTTGCCGATACGATTGCGAACAATATTTCTTTAAAAGATCCATCGATTAGTGTGGAGCGTATTGAGACCGCTGCCAAACAGATTTTGGTCGACGAATTCATCACCAGTCTTCCCGGTGGATACCAATACAATGTCAAGGAGAGGGGCTCCATGCTTTCCAGCGGCCAGCGACAATTGATTGCCTTTTTACGTGCCTATGTCAGCAACCCCAGTATCTTGGTGCTGGATGAGGCCACTTCCTCTGTGGACACCTATTCCGAGCAGTTGATCCAACGCGCCACCGAAAAAATCACCGAGGGCCGCACCTCGATCATCATCGCCCACCGTCTGGCCACCATAAAAAAAGCCGATCGGATCATCGTCATGGATGCCGGCAAAATCGTA
>NZ_JBGTHY010000070.1:0-12831 GCF_041745955.1 Pricia sp. | reverse complement strand
CGAGAAACGGATTACCGATGAAACACCGGTGCGTACCTTGCCGCGGAGAAACTACCCAAATTGGGCCATTGCGGCCTCGATTGCCTTGCTGGTCGGTTTCGGATGGCTTGGCTACCATAATTTTTTCGGCTCGAACTATGCCGATTTATACCAAGAGAACTTTCAGGAATATCCCAATACGGTCTATACCATCACGCGAAGCGATGCGGTCGAGTCCATCGAAAGGGAAGGCTTCGCCGCTTACGAAGCGGGCAACTATAAGACCGCCATCGACAATTTCGAAAAGATACCGCCCAAAAACCAAAAACCCTACCTGGATTTTTACAGGGCGCAATCCTATTTACAAATCGATAAAACGGAGGAGGCCAAAAAACTTTTTAAAACGAACATACGGAATGGTAGTGCCTTTGTGCCAGAATCCCATTGGTATCTGGCATTGACCTATCTAAGGGAAAAGGATACCGAAAATGCGCTCCTGCAATTGCAAGCGCTTACCACGCGCTACGATTATAATAAAGAGAAGGCAAGCACTCTTTTGCAGGAATTGGAGTGAAATTTTTGAGCTACCTCCCATGATACTTCGACTGCGCTCGCACAGGTCTCAAGGGAGGTGCTATCACCTTCCTTGTTTCCTTTTACGATATACCAAAAACGCAATCAACAACAAACAAATTCCGCCGAAGGCAATCCATAACCCGCCATGGGTCTTCACCACCGGATCCATATTGCCCGAAATCACAAAACCGGACCAATAATAGGGGTGCGCCAAAGCGTTCTGCCGGTTAGCGTTCAGGAATCGGACCTGGGCTTTTTGAAGTGCGACGTCCTTGCTATCGCCTTCGGAAAGGTTTTTATAAAAGGTATCCATCAACTGGGTCGTTGAGGCATCGGTGATTTTCCAAAGGGTACTGCAGATACTCGATGCCCCGCTGTAAAAGAATCCCCTGGCCAGGCTCAAAAAACCCTCGCCCCGTTTTAGGTCGCCGATACCGCTCTCACAGGCGCTTAAGGTCACCAGATTGGCATCGATCTGCAAGTTGTAGAGATCGCTTACGTATAGAAAATCTTCCGCGTTTTCATCATTGTCATGGGAAAAGGCCAGATAGGAATATTCGGGGGATGCGTCGTCAAAAATGGCATGGGTGGCCAGATGTAGCATGCCGAACCCCGATAATTGCGCCTCAAAGTTCTTAAGCGAGGCGTTTTCGCCCGTGAACGATCGGCCGTTAAAAGAGTTCAGAATTTCTTCCACTTCCTTTTTGTTGTTAGGCAAGGGCAAGAGTCCGCTCCTTGTGCCGTCCGATGGGGCTGTGACCTGATTGAAACTCGGCGCAAAGGCCAGGATCTTCGGTTCTTTTTGTTCCCGATCTCGCAATTGCGAAAGTAAGGTGGCGGAGTTGGTATAGGCGATGGCATGGCTTTCAGCGAGGTATGAAATTCCGTATTCCGAGGTGTTCAGGGCGGCGAAGGGAATGTAGTTCAACAGGCCGTCGGTAATAATGATGAGCTTTTTAATGTCTCCGGAATTTAAAAATGGGGCGACCACTTTGATGTATGACTGGTGGGTAGCCTTGCCCAATGTGGCACTATCCGATTTTGGATCGGCCAATAGTCGGTGTATTTCGCTAATTTTATTTTCCAAGGTCGTGTCGATAGCGATCCGTTCCATTTGTTGGCCGTTTTTATCGACGGCCACGGCGTAGATGGCATCGTTGCCGTAGAAATAGGAGATCAGTTGTTCATCTTTGCCCAACATACGCTGTGTTTCAGCGACAGAAATGGTATTAGTGTTGTATTTCAGGTCGTAATAGGCAGGATAGTCCGATTCGATTTTATTGACCAATCGTCTATATTCCTCCCTGAAGTCAAAAAGATAATCTTTCAGGGTGCCGGTGTCGTCTTGGGCAACGTTGATTTGTTTCTCAAGGTTGCTGATCTGGGCCTTTACCTGTTTTTCCCTTTCCAATAGGTCTGCCGGGATATTGGCAAATTGGGTGGCCTTTGATTCCAAAAGGGCCTCCAACAGTAGAACAGCCTTGCTCTTTTCGGAATACAGGAAGCCCTTGTCGATAAATTGTTCATCTTGCGTAGAGCTATATAATTCGTAGGCCGCTTCTAGACCCGATTCGAACATGGGAAAGGCATCCTCGATAAGCCACAATTTATCCGAATGGCTTTGGAACGAAGGTTTTAGATTGTCCAAGATTTTTATTCCTTCGTCAACCGTATGTAAGGTAGATAAATAATCCCCGGAAGTGTTCAATGAATTTAAGGCGACAGTTTTATTTTTAAGGATTCTTATCAATTTACTTTGGCCAACTGCGTTTTTAAGACCCCGTAATTGGTCTATGGCCCTATCAAAACTTTCCACGGCTTTTTGTGGCCTATCAAATACTTCATGAAGCAGTCCTATCTTATTTAAAACATGGGCCACTTCCAAAGGCTTCTGGTCGCCCCATCTGTTTTTGACCAGTTGAAGCGACTTGTTGAATTCTTTTTCCGCTTCGGTATAGTTGTTATTTTTTTGATGCGTTTCGGCACTTACTTGATAATAGCTGGAAAGTTCGGGGTCATCGGCAGCCATGAGATTTTGTGCGATTTTCAGATAATAGGTCGCACTATCCTTTTGCCCTAGGCTGTTTTGATTTTGCACAAGATTTAAAATGCTCAGGACACTGCTCCCATTTTTGTTGTTGAGATTGTATTCTAAGGTCTTTAACAGATACTTGTTTGCCCTATCGAATTTTCCTTCATTTTTATAGACTTCTGCCAACAAACTATAATTATTGAACAAAAGGCTTTGATTATTACTGGAATTTTCGGCCATCAAATACCGAATATTTTTAGTGTAGTACTGCTTTGCGCGATCGAATTTATTTTCATCGGCATACATTTTGGCCAAATAGCTGTAAGACAAGGACAGATAATGTTTAAGGTCGGCATCTAACAGGCTATCCGGCACCTGCTCGGTAACTTCGACGATTTTTTGAAAAGCTTCCCTCGACCGTTTGTAGTCGTTGAGTAGATAACGATAGGTGCCTTTTTCATTTAAAAGAAGGTTTCGATATATGGTGCTTTCCGGCATACTATCGATATATGTTTTCTGCACAACGTATAATGAATCCAAAACCAATAAATTTTTTTGGAACAGATCTAAATCCGAATTAAGGTCCGCTACCATATTTTTGGTGGCCAAGGCATCGATGACCGTTTTCCAATCCTTTTCGGCAATTGCCAGTTTCATGATCTCATTACAGTAATAATACGCCGAATCTTTATCTGTATAAAGGTGCCCATATCCCTTTTCAAAAAGTGAATCCAATTTTTCGTTATATCTGGAAGATTGGCCGGTTAGGTGGAAGACCACTAGAAAAAACCCAAAAAATAAAGTTAGAAATTTCATAAAAAAAGCCTTTGACGTTGCCGTCGAAGGCTAATTTACAATTTAATTGTACTGAAAAGGGTACCTATTTTCCATTTACGGTAAGTCCGTTGGTATAGGATGCCTGAGTTCCATCCGAATCAACCCGTATACTTTTAAGTAGATATGAGCCTGGAAGCAAAACTTCTGACAGATCGATTTTTACACCCTGTAATTGGTCTTTGGATCCTTTGACCGCTTTAGCAGTTTTGGCCGTCTGACCTACTTTTTTACCCTTTGTGTCAAAAAAGACACCGCTATATTCGTTCAGGTCATAGAATACGACATAGGATACTAAACCATCGATGACACCGGGTCGCGGACCTACCCTTGGAGGTATCCGAATGCCAAATCTGGAAACTAGATCGTCCAAACCTGGGATATCAGCCTCAAGTGCGGCCGTTTCGTTATTCAAGGCCGTGGTAGCTGCCAAATCCGCCTTAATTTCGTCGGTGCCCTGATTGTTGTCAATGATTGCTTGCAAAATTTTAGCTCTGGAGGTCAACGAATCGATTTGCCCCGTCAGAAATAGTTTGTAAAGGTCGCCTTCGAAAACATAATTGGTTTCCGTAAGTACAATTTCGTCGTCGTCATAAGGGTCGCCATGCCCATAATATTTAGAGCAGGAGGTCAATGCTATGCAGAAGAACACTAAAAAAGAGACTTTTGTTTTCATAATGCTTTTTTTTGCCCTGGACTAAAGGGCCGGGTTAGTAATTAAAATTTGTGTTTCGTTATTTAATGTGTTTTTCGGTCAAGGGTTAACCAATACTATCAGCAAATTTAACGCTCATTTTTTTGGATAATTATTTACTGAACTTCGTCAGCTCGGTACTGCTCATCAAGTCCCCATTTTTTTTATAACTTTCTTGCTTCACCATACCTACACCTTCGGCCAACCAGAGTTTGGACTCCAACTCGAAAGAGGCCCCCATGGTCTTTGAAGTAGTGGTTTCCGTAATAAGATAGCAGTCATACGTGCCGGCCGGAGTCGTGACACTTTCTTTCTTCTCTACCTTACGGTCGGTCTGATCAACGGTCGTATTCATTTTTATACCACCCATATTCATTTCCACAGATACATTGGCATCTGCGAGTACTTGGCCAACACTTAGGTCGTTCGGCAGTTCGATATCGGTACCGTTGATGTCCATTTCAATATCCATCTCCGAATATTGTTGCATCATCTGGGTCGGGAAAAGCGATTTGTAATCGATACGTACAATACCATTTTCGCAGGTAATCTTGTAGTTCGATTCAAATACTTCCTTTCCTTTTTTGTCCGTGTACTTAAGGTCAAGTGTTGCCACGGTTGCCGGGCCATTATCGGACACCTCGGAGATTGTATAATCGACCGTGCCATCTGGTTTTCCTTTTTTATCGGAGGTCGTGTATTGAAAGGTAGTGCCTTCTTCCAAAGGATAAAATTTACTGCACGTTTTTTGCGCAAAGCCGATGCCTGTCATTAGCAAAAGGGCCGGAATAGATAAAAGAATCTTTTTCATGGTGTACTATTGTTTAAGGTTTGATTTTTATTTACAGTTTGATAAATTCTACACGGCGGTTTCGGCTTTTGCCTTCGTTGGTCTGGTTGTCTCCGACAGGTTCCGATTCGCCCTTGCCTTCCGTCGTTAATTTATCGGGTGGTACATTATATACGTTAACCAAGGCATTTTTGACAGCTTCCGCCCTTTGTTTTGACAGCTGCAGATTTGTACTCTCGTCGCCATCCGCATCGGTATGGCCCACTATTTTTAGGTTTATAGTGGATTCTTGTTGCAATACCTGAAATATCTGCCGGATGATGCCCATAGATTGCGGCTGAATATTGGCCGAACCGCTGTCGAACAGAATACCATTAGTGGAAATCTTTCCGTCGGCCAGTAATTTTCTTCTCAAATCGACGCCTCCTTCGGCAATTTTGATATTTCCGATAAAGACCGCTTCTTTTTCAGTATTTATATCCCTTAAAGTGAACTTGATACCCTGCATCTTCATGTTTTCTGGAAGCAATCGCGGTACATCGACATACTTATTCTCATTGATCCAAAATCGAAAACGTTGTTTGTTTACGGCTATGGAAATGTGATGTTTTTCATTAATGATGTTCCGAATGTCGGTTTTTAACTCGTTGCGCATGACCCGCTTGCCTGCGAAATTGTTTTCCACAATAATGCCCCTGCCAATGTATTGACAAAATGGATACTCGATCATGCCACAGTTCTTCGGTTTGTCGAAAGTGTTGTTATCACCGACCATCAAACCGAGATATGACTGGGACGAGGTCTGGTTGTCAAGACCTGTGGCTACAACATCGAATTCAAGGGTAAATTCTTCGGGAAGGTCGGTAACATCTGGTATATAGGTTGTGTTGGGCCCCGGTAAGATTTTTAACCATTTTTCGGGATATCCTTCGATGGTAACCAGTTCGCCGCTTGCGTTTGAATTCCATTTCGAAGGAAAATCCCCAATAAAATCCTTTGTAAAGTCATCCGTGAAAATAGGATTATCGCCGGGTACAAAATCGAACTTACTATAAACCGCTATCGATTTTGGGTCGCCTGTACTCGATGCGTCAGGCGTGTCGGCTGTCTCGGAATCCCGACCCGAGTTCGTTCCCCAACCTGAATCCGGACCGCCAATTTGGGCATCTCCGGTCGATCCGCCATTCGGTATCGGCTCCCGTCTTTCATTTTCACCTTTGGCCCCCGGTTCGAAAATACTGTCCAGAGCCTGATCGGTCTTCTCGGAGGTCTCTTGTTCGACCCTACGTTCGACGGTTCTTTCCGCAGCACGTTCCGCGGCCTTGCCCAATTTCTTAAATAGTTGTCCGTTCATTTCAAAAACAGTGCCCAATAGACAGATAGCGGTCAGCAAAAATCGAAATATAATTTGTATCGTGTTCATAATCACAATTAATTTAGTCAAAAAACTTTTATGATCGGCCACGGAAAGTAGCCTTACATTGACTTAATGGCACCAAAGTAAAAAGGTTAACCTTGTCAAGGACTAAAAATGCTGTATTCGGTCATGAATAGTGTATGAATGGAAGTCAACACTGTACCATCGGCAGAAAATCGGAAAGATTGAGTTGTAGGATGTAAAAAGCAAAGCAAATTTTACCAAAGGTCTAGGTTCAATTGGTCGGGCAACTGCCGAAAACTTCTTCTATGGTATGGGGTGAGTCCGTATGTACGGATGGCCTCGCGATGTTCTTTCGTTGGATATCCCTTGTTCTTTTTCCAGTTGTACATCGGGTATTCCGCGTGAAGCGCTTCCATATAGGCGTCACGATAGGTCTTTGCCAACACCGACGCGGCGGCAATGCTTATGTATTTGCTATCGCCTTTTACGATGCATTCATGGGGAATTTCTTTATAGCTTTTAAAACGATTGCCGTCTACAATGATGAATTCAGGTGCGATGGTCAATTGATCTATGGCCTTGTGCATGGCCATGATAGCCGCATTGAGGATATTGATTTCGTCGATTTCTTGCGGATGCACATGGGCGACCCCGAAGCTAGTGCAGCCCCGCTCGATCAGCGGTCTAAGAAAATCCCGGCTTTTGTGCGAGAGCAGTTTTGAATCGTTGAGCAGTATGTGAGTAAAGTTTTTGGGAAGGATAATGGCGGCCGCGGTCACCGGACCCGCCAAGCAGCCTCGACCGGCCTCATCAGTGCCGGCTTCGTTTTGAAATCTATGTATTTTTCTAAGTTTTTTAATAAGATAGTGAGGTAATATACAAACTTGAAAGAACCACTATATGGTATTCGCAATCTAAGAGTTAATGTTGTGATTATTTATCATTAATTATGCATGCATTCTAATTAAGTTGACAAATATCAATCTATTTTTAACAAAACCTATGAGATGTTGTTATATTTTTTTGTTTTATTAACTTTAATTTAAGATTTTTGCAATGACTAATTCAAAGAAACACAAAATGAGAGCCAAATACAAAGGATTGCTGACGCTATTATTGGCGTTGGTCGTGCAGATTTCTTTTGCGCAGGAAAAAACGGTGACCGGTACTGTGACCGATCAAGACGGATTACCGTTACCAGGTGTTAACATCGTAATCCAGGGTACAACTACCGGCACCCAGACTGATTTCGACGGCAATTACTCTATCCAAGTCGCCGAAGATCAAATTTTATCTTTTACCTACGTGGGTCAGCAAACTAAGGAGATGACTGTGGGTAGTTCTTCGATACTTGATGTTCAAATGTCTGAAGATGCACAAGCCCTTGAAGAAGTTGTTGTAGTTGCCCAAAACATCAAGAGGGAAGCTGGGTCTCTTGGGTATGCTGTGAGCGATGTGGGCAACGAAGAAATCGAGGAGCGAGCCCAGGGCGATTTAGGACGAATTCTGCAAGGCAAGGCCGCCGGCGTTAATATAACGGCAACAAATGGTGTTTCCGGTTCGGGAACTAATTTTATCATCAGGGGGTATTCGTCCATATCAGGCAGTAACCAACCTCTTTTCATTGTAGACGGTGTCCCATTCGATGGAGGAGCAAATGAACAATCCGATTTCTTTGATAGCTCGGGTGAATCAAGCCGTTTTTTAGACCTTGACCCCAATTCCATTGAAAATGTAAAGGTCTTAAAGGGACTGAGTGCCACTGTACTTTACGGAGAACGAGGCAGAAATGGTGTGGTCTTGGTAACCACAAAAGGCGGAAGTTCAAAAGCTACTACGAAAAAGCTTGAAGTTACCGCTTCCTCTTCTTATTTTATAAGTGAAGCGATTTTACCGAAATTCCAAACGGAATTTGGCGGTGGTTTTCATCAGGCATATGGGTTTTTCTTTAGTAATTGGGGCCCGGCATTCTCAGATCAAAATCCCGTTTCCTACGGTTCGGAATTTAGGGGTATTGCCTCGGATGGAACGGTTTTGGTACAGCATCCTATCGACAGGTTGTCGGACCAATCGCTAAAAGTGGGATACGAAGATTTGGCGGCATCCGATTATAGATATCAAAATTACAATAGCGTCGAACAGTTCTTCAGAACTGGGGGAGTTTCGTCATCTTCCGTAAACCTCAGGGGTTCTACCGAAGATGCCACCTTTAATGTGAACATGGGCCATTTAGAGGATCAAGGCTTTACCCCTGGCAATAAGGTCATAAGAAACAATATAGGAATCGGGGGTTCTGCCAATCTCGCCAACAATTTAACAATTAGCGGTACTTTAAACTATTCGAATACCGATTACAAGACCCCACCGATTGCCGCCTCGTTAGGTAGCGGTACAATTGGCGATGGCGCCTCTGTTTTTGGAGATGTTCTTTATACACCTAAAAGTGTCGATTTATTCGGGCTCCCTTTTCAGACAGCAGATGGAAGAAGTATTTATTATCGTTCCGGAAACGACATTCAAAACCCAAGATGGACGATAGCTAACTCTAAAACTACCCAAAATACGGAACGTGTTTTCGGAAACATGAGCCTTGGTTACGATATTGCCGAAAACCTTGGTGTGACCTATCAATTGGGACTTGACACGTACACCGAATTTAATACCTATGGCCAGAACAAAGGGGGTGTAGATGGAGATCCTACTGGTATTTTTAGGACAACCCAGGTTAAGAACAAAATTTGGAACCATACTTTGAACTTTAATTATAACAAAGATTTTTCCGAAGATTTGAATCTACAAGTAGTGTTAGGGGGGCAGTCACGAAACGATACCTTTCAACGGGATGGGGTAGAAAGTACACAGCAATTGGCCTTCGGGGTACTGAAGCATTACAATTTTGTAAATCATTCTACGGTCAACAGTTTTACAAGTAACGATTTGGCTTTTAATACCCTTGAAAACCAACTCGGCATATACACCGACATAACCTTGGGCTACAAGAGGGGGCTTTATCTTAACTTCGCCGCACGTAACGATTGGAGTTCTACCTTGGAAAGGGACAACTACAGTATTTTTTATCCTGCGGCGAGTATATCGTTTATACCTACCCAATTTATTGAAGGCTTGGTGAGCGATAATTTCCTTAGCAGTTTAAAACTACGGGCGGGCTACGGCACCTCTGCCGGTTTTCCTGATCCCTACGGTACCAGAAACACGCTTGACTTGACTTCAAGGGGCTTTGTTAGCGCAAATGGCGTACTTTCACGTAATCAGGTATCAAACCGCTTGGGAAACCCGGATTTGAAAGCTGAAACGGTTTCTGAAACAGAGGTGGGAGTCGACGCACAGTTTTTCAGAAACCGCTTATCGCTCAACGTGAGTCTATATAAAAAAGATACCAAAGATTTGATTACCGATCAAAATTTGGATCCATCGACCGGATTTACGGTTACTAGAATCAATGCGGGCAGCCTTGAAAATAAGGGAATTGAGGTCGACTTCGATTTTACGCCGGTTCGAACCGATAATTTCTCGTGGAATCTAGCGGGTAATTTCTTTGCGGACGAAAGTAAGATTACCAGCCTTCCAGCAGGCACTGATCAAATCGCGTTGACAAACTTTATCATCGGTAGTGTGGCAAACTATGCCATCGTTGACCAACCCTTTGGAATCCTTCAAGGTTCAGCGGTGGTCAGGAATGATCAAGGTGATCTGGTCGTAGGGGACGACGGCCTGTATTTGGACGCAGGTGAGATATCCATTCTGGGTGATCCCAATCCAGATTGGAACGCTGGTCTTACTACAACCTTCAGTTACAAGGGTCTTTCCCTTTCGGCGAACCTTTTGTATAGACATGGCGGGGATATTTTTTCCCAGACCATTGGATCGACTTTAGGAAGGGGAACCGTTGGTTTTGGTATCGACCGGTCAGCTTCCTTCGTGTTGCCGGGAGTGAAACAGGATGGTTCAATAAATACCACTCAAATTACTGCTTCAAACCTTGGTTTTGATACCATCGGGTTTGCTCCGTTTGAAGAATTCTTGATTTATGATGGAACTACCATTCGATTGAACGAGCTTAGCCTGTCTTATAATATGCCATCTAGATTTTTGGAAAAAACACCTTTTGGTCAGCTCAGTTTTACTTTAAGTGGCAATAATATTTGGTATGATGCGGTAAATACCCCCGACGATGTACGCTTTGACACCAACACCCTAAGTACCGGTGTAGGTAATGGACAGGGAATCGATTATATAACCGGACCCAGTTCCAGAAGATATGGATTCAGTGTAAAGGCAACATTTTAATTATGAACGGCAAAAGCAAAAATAGAACTACCATGTTAGAACAATATAAGTACGTATACCGAGGATTATGTATTTCGTTTATAGCCCTTGGTCTAAACTCCTGTGAAACGACACAGTTAGAGATTTTGGAAAGTCCGAACGCCCTGGCGCCGTCGCAAGCGGATGTTGATTTATTTTTAAATTCGATTGAAATTGAGCTGGCTGCCCTTGTGGATGGTACCCAGTCGCAAGATAATGCAGGTTTTTCGGAACGCGGTATGGAAGTGACCCGAATATTGCACATGTTCGGGCCGACCTATGATAATGCTTACCTGCCCGGTGACTTTGATAATGTTTATCAAGATGTGTATGCTGGGCTATTGGCAGATACCAGGGCTATTCAGGAACCGGCGGAAGAGGCAGGGCTTTATACCCACAAGGGAATCGCCAAAGCTATTGAAGCTTATGCATTTATGACGTTAGCGGATTTCTTTGGTGACATACCCTTCTCGGAGGCTTTACAGGGTGCGGAATTTCCCAATCCGAACCTCGATGATGATGCTGCCGTTTATGCCGCGATCGAAACATTGTTGAACGATGCCATAGCAGAGTTCAATCGAGAAGAGGCCGTTGGAGCTACAGGCGATCTTTTTTACGGCGGTGACGAAAGCCAGTGGATTAAATTGGTGAACACGCTCAAACTAAAACTGTATATACAGACCAGATTGGTTGATTCGGGTGCAGGTGCCAAAATAAACGCTCTGGTTACGGATGGAAATTTGATATTGGATGCCGTCGATGATTTTCAGTTTAACTATTCGTCCACCGATGCCAATCCAGACAGTAGGCACCCTGTTTTCGGTAGAAACTTTGATGTTCCTGCAGATGTCACCGATTATATGTCAAATTACTTCATGGTATTGATTAAGGACAGTTATCCAACCGGTGATCCCCGTACACGCTATTATTTCTATCGGCAATCCTTAGACTTTACCACCGATCCCAATGAGGCAGAATGTGTTACACAATCCGCACCGGTTCATTTCTCGTTATCCGATGTTTTTTGTGATCCGGGTAATGGCTATTGGGGCAGAGATCATGGAGATAACGACGGTATTCCCCCCGATGGGGGTCTAAGGACCACTTGGGGCGTCTACCCTATTGGCGGTCTTCTGGACATCGGTCAAGGAACGGCAATCCCGGGAAGGAATATAGGCCTTCAAGGTGCCGGGGCATCTCCAATAATGCTTTCTTCGTTTACTAATTTTATGTTGGCGGAAGCAGCACTGACAGCCGGGGTTACCGGTGATCCCAGAGTTTATTTGGAAGCAGGGGTAAGAGCTTCCATCACAAAGGTGATATCTTTCGGTGAAGGTCTTGATTATTTAGATGATGTGGTTACTGCAGACGACCCTGATACCGAGGAAGACGAAACACGGACGGTCCGAGATGTTTACGTGCCCACTCAAGCTGATATAGATCGGTATGTTAACAATGTACTGGTAGAGTATGACGGCGCTTCTGCTACCGGTAAGGTCGAGCTTGTAGTTACGGAGTATTTCAAAGCACTTTTCGGTAACGGAATTGAAGCTTACAATACATACCGGAGAACTGGTTTCCCATCAGACCTACAGCCCACCTTGTTGGCACAGCCCGGTGAATTTGTCAATTCGTTTATTTACCCGAGCGAACTGGTAGACCAAAACTCCAACGCTTCGCAAAAGCCCAATCAGGCAGTCCGTGTATTTTGGGCGGAAGGCGGGCCAACATTGGAATAACATTAATCAAAGAAAATAATAAGACCATGAAAAACATTTATAAAACGATACTGTTTTCATTTTCAGTAGTTCTCTTTTTCGGGTGTGAGGATGAAGACAAAAACCCCTTTCCCCGGGCGGAATTGACACAAGGTGCGGTTTTGAGAACTATCTCGGTAAGCAATCCGGCAATTGTCAATAAAAGTGATATCCCGGGTTCCGATATCGTCCTTGAACTTGAAGCGGACGATTTTCAGAATAATACACGTTTCGAATCCATGGACGTTTTTGTTTCCTATGTCGATAGGTTTTTTGACAGGGAAGGTGTTACGGAAACAACCCTCGACGACGAAGATATCAGTATACCGGAAGAAATGCTGCTCAGCGTTCCCGCTTCGGCATTTACCTCGACAGAAAACGGCAAACCAAGATATACGCTGACAGTCAATGGACAGGATGCGGTAGACCTATTGGGCTTGACCCCCAATTTAGAAAAAGTCG